>CAUZJF010000078.1:0-8941 GCA_963579975.1 Dehalococcoidia bacterium | reverse complement strand
CGCTCTCTCGGCAACAGCCGGCCGGCCGCGTGTAGGGACGGACTGCCGTGCGCCCGATGTCCTCTCCCTCGCGGCGCTGTAAGTCCACCGCGACCGACCATGCAACTCTTCGACCTCTTCATGCAGGCGACGTACTCGTACACCGCTCGACGCCCCGGTTGCCGTCGGAGGCGAAGGCCTAGGCGTTGGACGCCGCCCGGCGACCGAAGCCTCAACGACCTAGCACGACAACGCGTCCGTCTCGTCTTCACGATGCGCGACTCCCACCTCTATAGCTTCAGGAGCAACGGACAGACACCGGTCAAGACGCTACAGCTCCACCGCGTTCTCCAACACATCGACCCTCATGAGCTTCCCGCGAGGTCCGAACTCGACCGCGACTAGGTCGATACGCCAATCTCGTGCCACCGCGTCATGCTCTTCAAGGTACTCCTGGGCTGTGGCGACCAGGTGCGCCCGTTTGGTCGGCGTGATGGACTCCTCGTGGGTGCCCAGCGTCCGGCTGGTACGAGTCCGCACCTCGACGAACACTAGGACGCCGTCCTTTTCCGCAACCAGGTCGATCTCACCCGACTTGCTGCGGTAGTTGGCCTCGACAATCGAGTAGCCCAGCGTTTGTAGCCGCTATCTGGCCAGCTCCTCGCCGCGGTTGCCGATGCGCTGCCGGTCGGTCGTCACCGTCTCGCGCCCCACGCGCTCACCGGCGAGAAGGAGTACCGGTGGATGGGGCAGGGGCCTAGCCGTTCGAGCTGGCGGAGGTGCTCGGAGCTGGCGTACCCCTTGTGGCGGGCGAAGCCGTAGTCCGGGTACCGCTCGTCCTGCTGCTCCATGATCCTGTCCCGGGTGACCTTGGCCGCCACCGACGCGGCGGCTATCGACAGGCACTTCGCGTCGCCAGCGATGATCGGCTTCTGAGGGATCTCGATGCCTGGCAGCGGGAACGCGTCCAGCAAAAGGAACTGGGGCATCAACACCAAAGAGTACAGCGCTCGTTTCATGGCGAGGCAAGTCGCCGCCACGATGCCCAGGTCGTCGATCTCCTCGGCGGAGCTTACGCCGACTTCGAGAGCGATTGCCGCGTCTTGAAGACGTACGAACACCTCTTCGCGCTCCCCACGGGTCATGATCTTGCTGTCTCGTACGAGCCGCACCCACCGGCCGCCCATATTCGGAGGGAGCACCGCCACACCGGCGACTACAGGACCGGCAAGCGGCCCGCGACCGGCCTCGTCGAGCCCGGCCACCATCGAGTAACCCTCCGCCAGCAAGCTGGCCTCCTCGCCGAACGTCGGCCTCTGCCGGCGGCGTCTCCTGCGGCGCTTTTGTGGAACGGGATTCGCGGTTATCGCCCGGCCCCCCACTGGACGCCCCTTAGATAGGAGATCTGTCCCGTGTGCTGAGCCTGCTCGACGATGACGTGGCTGAACATCGCCGCGACGGTTTTGCCGGGCCGCCGGTCGGGACGGGGACAGAAATTCAGGTCATCGTGGCTGAGGCCTTCGAGGTATCGAAGCGTTGACTCCCGGACCGAGTCGTAGTAGGCCAGCATCGTCTCGATCTCGTAGCGAGGCAGCCCGACGACCTGTTCAACGCTGTAGCGGACGCCGCTCTCCTTTTCAGGCAGCCCCGTCCGCTCGTACCAACCTTCCGTTTGCCAAACGGTGTCCGTACGTTGGGCGAATCGCTGGAGCCAGTCGTCCTCGACGCGGGCGAGGTGCCAGACCAGGAAGTCGATATGGTTCGACTCCGGCGTAGGCTGGAAACGGCGCTCTTCGGCGGTCAGACCTTCTAGCGCGTTCCTTAGGTCTCCTGAAGACTCGTCCAACGCCGCGCGAATGACGTCCTTGAAGTCCACTTTTCGCTTACCCCCACGACCAGCGCGTCCAGCCGGAGAACGGACGGCCGGGCGCGACTTCGACCGTTCCAGTATCGCCGACCCCCCCTTGGGCCAGCCGAAAAGCGTTAACGGTGCAACTCTCCGGCTCCACGCACACCGACTCTTCCGGCGCGTATACCTGCACGTGCGCCAATTCCATCGACGAGTCGATCTCCAGCGTGACTGCGTTGGGCCACTGTACCACGGTCGGCGAGCCGGGCTCGATGCGCATGCACTGATCGACCTGGTCGGGCTCCGGCACCAGACCTCTTCGCAGGTCCGCTACCTGCTCCGTTTCGAGCTGCCGGCCGGTCGCAGAGAACTCCTCGTCGGCCTCCCATACCGTCCGCTGACCGGCAACCTGCACTCGAGGAGAGCCGGTGCCGAGGTCGCGGCGGAACCACGGGTGCCAGCCGAAACCGGCAGGGAAGGGCTTCGCCCCTTCGGCGGCCTCGATGGTCAGCGACTGCACAAGCGACGGCCCGTCAAGCGAGACGTTGTACCGTACCGTTCCGGCGAAGGGCCAAGGGTCTTCCAGCGCGACCGATAGCCGCGCCATCGAGCCGATGGCCTCGACGACCTGCCACTCCCAGTCGCGAACGAGGCCGTGGATGGCGTGCGGAGGTCGGTTGATCGGCATCTGGTACTCGGCTTCAGGCGCATGCAGGATGCCGTAACGCAGCCGGTTGGGCCACGGCGCCATGATGAACGAGCCGGTTCCCTGCGGAAGTACAGTAGGGGCATGGGGACCATCGCCGCCGGTTAGAAGCTCATACCACTCAGCGGTCCGCGGCCTGATCACCATTGACTCCCCAGTTACCCCGGCCCGGACGTCCCTCCATCCACGGCCCGCAGGCCTGACCCGTAACGACCGCAGACTCGCTCCCGCCCGAGGCGAAATCACAACACGGCCGCTCTCATTCTCAAGTACGACTTCATCCATGCGACTTCACCCGGTCTATCTGGTACTGATGTCCCCGGTTTGCACCCCCCTCAGGCCCATCACTCCTCTGAGAGCTTCGATCATGCCCAGGTGCAGGCTGAGATGGACAAGGCTCGACACCAGTTCGGAGGCCACGGTATGCGACCCCCATCTCGGAGGCTCATCGAGCTGCTCGGCGTGCAATGTGTTGACCGACCGCTCGGCGGCATCAAAGGCTCGCCGGACATACTCGACCACGATGGCCTTCCTTGGCCATTTCAGGCTCGCAAAGACCTTTTCTTCAATACCGGTTCCCGAGTCATAGATGCCCAAGCTACCTTCCGCGAACCCTCACTTGGCTCGAAGCTGCTCAGACTCCCAGACCCCCCCCGTCGGGCTGGCCGATCTCATCCGGCAGCGAGTCGGCATAGCAGCCCATATCCCAAAGATGGAACGCGATCGGCGGCACGGTCGGGGTAGTTAGCCGCGTGAACTGCTCATCAGATATGTCATCTATCAGCTCGAGAGTCCATTTGTGCGTCGTTCGATAGCCTGCCGCGATGTCAGCTATCGACGCTTCTCCCATTACGCCACCCTCGCAGACCGCCGCTAGGCCGCTCAGTTGGCCGAAGGCGGGTCGATCTCGATGATTCCGCCGCCCACGACCTCCTCGTCGTCGTAGAACACCACGGCCTGTCCCGGCGTCACAGCGCGCTGCGGCTCGTGGAACGAGACCCGCGCCCAGTCTCCCTGCGGCGCCAGCGTGGCCAGCGCCGCAGAAGCCTTGTACCGTATCTTGGCCATGACGTCCAGTTCTGCCGTCGGTGGCAGGCCGGAGGTGAAACTTACCCGCGATGCCCACATATCTCGGCGGTAGAGGTCGTCCTCGGACCCGAGGACAACACGGTTCGCCGTCGCGTCGATCTTCACTACGTACATTGGCTTACCGGTGTTGCCGGCCAGACCCAGCCCTCTGCGCTGGCCGACCGTGAAGAACTGCACCCCGGGGTGCACTCCGAGCGCCTTCCCTCCGAAGTCGACCATCTCACCCGACTGTGGCGCCCCGCGGGCGCTGACAAACTTCCGGTAGTCGCCGTCGGGTATGAAGCAGATCTCCTGGCTGTCGGGCTTATCGGCTACAGGAAGGCCCGCCTCGGCGGCTATCTCCCTGATTGCGGCCTTCGGGAATTCTCCCACAGGCAGCAGCAGGCGCTTCAGCTCGCTCTGGCCCAACGTGAACAGAACATACGACTGGTCTTTCCGGCCGTCGGTCCCCTTCAGCAGCTTCATGCCGGCGCCGTTCTGCCGGACGCGGGCATAGTGGCCGGTCGCAATGTAGTCGGCGTCCAGGAACATCGCCCTCCGCAGCAGGAAGTCGAACTTGATCTTGTCGTTGCACGCGAGGCACGGGTGCGGGGTGCGACCTCGGTCGTACTCCTGGCAGAAGTAGTCGACGACGTACTCCTGGAACTCGCGTTCGAAGTTCTGGACGTAGTGCGGAACGCCGATGGTCTGGCACACCCGCCGAGCATCTTCCACGTCCTCCACCGAGCAACATCGCTTGCTATGCTTCGGAAGATCGTCCCGCTCCACGGTCCACAGCCGCATGGTCACGCCGACAACGTCGTAGCCCTGGCGCTTCAAGAGCAACGCCGCCACCGACGAGTCGACCCCGCCGCTCATCGCCACTACGACACGTTGGGTTCCCATGGCCGAAAAAGCGTAGCACGGAATGGAGAGGGGGTACAGGGTATGGGGTTGGTCGCCATGATATCCTGCGTGGCAGTAGGAGGTCTTCAATGTCACGAATCCTGGGCGACGAGCACTCGTCGATCATCGACCTGCCGCTGGTACAGGTGCAGAACGGTACGCTGGTTTCCGTCGCTGTCTGGTACGACAATGAGATGGTCTCCGCCACCCGGTTGGCGGAGACTGCGGCTAGAATGGCCGGGTGACCGCCACTATTCAGTTCGCTATAATATCGAAGGCCAACGCAACCACCGCGATCAAAAGGCCCCAAAGCGGGACGACCACTGGAGGTATCCTCGTGAAATACTCCGAACAGGACTCGATCGACGCCGGCCTGAAGTTCAAGACCGTGGGCGAAGTAATGGTCGAGACGACCGGCGTGACCGTTCACGTCGAGTCCACCGAGGTCTACGTTCACGAAGTGTCCGTTACCGAGGGCTCTGGGGAGGGTAACACGTACCTCCACAACCTCGATTCGGCGGAAGCGCTCTAGCCGTAGCTACCTGGCTAGCTACCGCCGAACCGGGCCCGCGAGGCCCTTCCTATCCTCTCCCTTAGATCGGAGAGGGTCAAAGGCGAGGATGATCTTCAGACTAGAGTAAGCGTGCGCCACGCTTTTCGTTAGTCGCCCTCAAAGTTCCACAAACTCATCGACATACCGTGTGTACTGCTGGGTCTTCGGCCTGTCCTGGTCCTCTTCCTTGACGTATCGAATCGACGTCTGCCCCTTCAGCACCCGTGGCAGCACCATCGCCCTGATGAAGCTCGTCTCTTCGGTCTTAGATGCCTCTGCGTAGATAGGGTCTGGCCCTGTCTCGAACCAGGTCTCGCCCGGACGCACAAGTGACTCCGAGTCCTCGGTCCGCACCAGCAGCTCGCCGCGCAAGAGGCACCGTATGCCCGGGCCCCAGTGTATGTGCGTATAGGCGACCCCGCCGGACGGAAAATCGACCCTATCGCAGCGCATCATGTGCTTTCCTGCTGGGTCGAGGTGCAGCGCCTCGCTCTGCTTCGCGACCGACTCAACGCCCGGTCCCGAAGCTAGGCCGTCACCTGACGATGGTGTTCTCACCAGCTCCCACCTCCAGGCCGTGGCGCCGTCGGCGCCCCCTTCGACCAAGCAAGGCCCGTTGCCGAACCACCCCTCATCGGCGCCCACGCGGCGCACGTCGCCGTCCGACCCAACCAAGATCTCGCCGTCTACGACGTACAGCGTGCGGATCTCGCCCGGCAGATCTGTCCTAGATTCGCCCCCGGCCGCCAGCTTGTCTTCCATCAACCTCAACGTGTAGTTACTCATCGTTCCTCCGGCATTCTCGCCTTTTCTTCCCGATGAATCCTCTCACGTGTCGCCCTGAGTCCGCCTCGGGCGAAGCGCCTGGGCGGTCGGTCCGACGTCGCAGCCCAGGCGAATTAGCCACTCTCGAACTCGTCGTACACAGCCCGCGAGACCTTCGCCAGGCTCGGGTCCAGGTCGGTCCGGTCCTCGATCCCCTTCGCCATCAGCGCAACCGTATACGGCCCTGTCGGGCCATACACGATGCCGACGTCGCACCGCACGCCTGGAACGCCACCCGTTTTGTGCGCGACGACCGTTCCCTCCGGCAGGTAGTAGGGGATCACCGTGTTGAGCTTCTGGCTCTTCAGAATGTGTAGCGCAGCCTCGGTCGACGACTCTGACAGCACCTCTCCTAGGTACACCATCTCCAGCAGCCGGCTCATCTCGGCCGGCGCAGAGACATCCGACCGCTCCTCGGAGTACGCGTCGCCTTCTAGATCGACGTGTCCTTCGTCCCGCCGACGCAGCGCCTCCTCGAAAGTGTGCTGAGGGTTGTTCGGGTCCAACCCGACGATGCTGAACAGCAGCTCCCGCGTCGACATCGGAATGCGCGTCTTCGTGAGCCCCAGCTCTAACATCGACTCGTTCAGCCGCTCTCGGCCTACCAGCTCGTAGAGGACGTCGGTGGCGACGTTGTCGCTGACGATGGTCATCAGCATCGCGAGATCTTGCAGGGTCGGGCGCAGCCCCTCACCGAGGTACCTCAACACGCCGGAACCGGACACCAGCAGATCTTTCGTGAACTCGACCCGCCGCGACAAGTCGATCCGGCCCGCGTCCACCTGCCGGTATAGCTCGACCAGCAGCGGCACCTTCAGCGTGCTCGCCGTGAAAAAGGTCTCGTCGGCGCGGATGCCTATCCCTCGGCCGGTCTCCAGGTGCTTCACCGCAACGCCAACGACACCTTTGACCCGTGCTATGGCTTCGTCGATAGTGCTCACGATCCCTTCCTCTGAAGCCCAGCTCCCACCACAGTCCGCCTCACCCCGGCGGCCCTACCCGAGGGGGATTCAGGCCCTCTGGCCGCTCTGGGTCCTTATACCGCGTCATTACCTCCACGCCCTTCACCGTGCGGGCGAACCCAGCTGTCTGCTCTCTTCGGGTGATCTCGATCTCCAGCGTATTGTCGCCCTGCTTGATCAGCTCCGGGTCGAGCCTGTAGTAGAACCAGTACGTCCCGCGGACGGGCTCCTCGACCTCGGCGTCCTCGACGGCGAGAGCGTGCCCATTGAAGCCAATGTCTACGTCGTCCTCGACGCAGAAGAACTGGAAAGTGATCATCAAGATGGACTCGCGCATTTCGCCGTCGGCCCTGGCGCCCTCGACGTCGTCCGCTATCACGACGTTGATCGCGGCCCGCTTTCCTTCTTCGAGGACCAGCGGCAACTGGCGTTCTAACGGAGCGGCGTACGTCAGCCCCGCTTCCGCCGGTGGCACGATGTACCGCTTGTCCTTGCGCGCCGCCGCCTCCGGGCTGGCCATCTCGCGGAGGAGCCGATACTCGTCCTCGTCGAAGGGCCACGGCAGGTATCCCAGAGACACGCCTGCAAATCCTTGCCAGTGCGCCGTTTGGCCGACGGCCCTGAACATCTCGATGTTGGCGATCGTTCCTCGAGCGTCCTCGATCTTCCGATCCACGCGCAGGTACGCCGCTATTCCGGCGTTGTTGGCCGCGTCCGCGAGCCACTTCCCCTCCATTGAACCAGTGTCCAGCAGCATGCCTGTCATCTGCCCGACTACCAGGTCGACGTCGCCAGCCTTGATCCAACTCTCGACGTCCAGGCCGATGTTGAGGTTGTCGTCGCGTCGCTGCCAGACCCGCGCCATAATCGGGATCTCGCGGCCCTGGCGCTCGCCGACTTCGTTCGCCATCCGCCGCACCTCGGACACGAAGGCATTCATCACGGGGACGCCGGCCTCCGTCTCGGCGCGGCGGAAGTACAGCGGGAAGAACATGAAGTCGAGCTCGACGCCGTCGGCCTCGTAGTCCTCCAATACCTCCCGAAGCATCGCGAGCTTGTCCTGCCGTACCAGCTCGTTCGTGTAGTCGTAGCACCACTGCGTCTGGTGAACGGGGAACCGGTCGTCGGGCACGCCGAGGCAAACGGACTTGCCATGCTTCATCTTGAGGAGTCCAAACCGCTCTATACACACCGGATCGTCGCTGGATGGGTCCTGGAGCTTGAGACTCGGGAACACCTTCAGCCCTGTCTCGCGTCCCCGCCCGATTACCTCACGAATCTGGTCGGTGCCCAGGGCTTTCGCATCCCTTGCCATCCGCAAGATCCGCCAGTTGATGAAGTCTTCCCACACCTCCTGGTCATCGCCGATCTTGCGCCCGACCTTGGTGTCGTGGAAATAGACGTCACTGAATCCCATCCCGAACGTCAGGAGGTCGACCCCGGTGCCCGCCAACTCATCGACCGGCCACCTTAGCTTGTGGAGATTCCACGGCGGGTCTATCCTCTTGGCGTGAAAATGGTGACCGTCGCTGTAATAGATAAGCCGTGGCGTGTCCAATGGTCGCCTCCAGTCAGTTTTCAGCTGTCTATCTTATCCCAAGTCACCCGATGAGTAGCGCCGCCGACATGAGCCACATGGAAACCATCAACGACCTCGCGCCCGGCCCCATCATGACCATCGCTGGGGCGGGCTATGCGGACGGTGTTCCCGCGAAGGAGGCCGACGCCGGCTGGCCTCTGGGCGTCGTGCGCAGGCCCAACGGCGACCTGATTATCGCCGACCACAACGCCCACCGGCTGTGGCGCGTCGACTCCGACGGCATCCTCCATACGTTCGCCGGTGACGGGGTGCCCGGCGGTTCCGGCGACGGCGGACCGGCCGCGCAGGCCCGGCTTCGCCACCCCCACGACCTCTGCCAGGACCGCGAGGGAAACCTATATTTCTCGGACCTCGGCAACAACACGATCCGCCGCGTTGACTACCGCACCGGCACCATCGACCGGGTCGCCGGCTCGGGCAGGGCGGGCAGGGGCGGAGACGGCGGTCCGGCTCTCGATGCGGAGCTAGACGTTGGATGCGGCGTCGCCGTGGA
>CAUZJF010000077.1:0-9007 GCA_963579975.1 Dehalococcoidia bacterium | reverse complement strand
AACGTAATCCAGTAGCGTCCCGATGTCGTGGCCATCGGCTGATGGCCGGTGGTCAGGTCGATGATGCTCAGCCTCCGTGTCCCGAGCACGACGTCGCCATCTTCGTAAAAGCCTTCATCGTCGGGGCCGCGATGCCCGATGGCGTCGGCCATCGCCCGCGCCCATAGAGGCAGGGGGCGGGGGTCGGTCGAGCTTGCCAGCAGCCCGACTATTCCGCACATCTACTTGACACCCTTCCTGGCCGTGATCCAGATAGACCAGCCCAAATACCGCGCGTAGAGCTTCTTGATGGCCCTGGGCGCCAGGCTGCCGATCATTGGAAAAACGACGGGGAAGTTGTCGTCCAGCTCTGTCCCCAACAGCCGGGTCCGAATGTGCTCGAACCGCCGGAACAGCTTGTTCTTGCATTCCGGCACCGTCACCGGCCAGGTGTATGGATTGCCCTCTTCGGTGGCCCCGTCGGCGTAGCGGCTATTGAACTCTAGCGGGGTCAGAAACTTGCGTTCGCAGTGGAGTATGCCTTCCAACAGCGTGATATACAGCTGCCTGAGAGAACGCCGGTTATAGAGCATTACGCCGATCTCGCCGCCGGGCCTCAAGACTCTGTAGATCTCATCCAGCGACTGCTGAATCTCGGGACCGTGGTGCAAAACGCCCCATGAGTAGACATAGTCGAAACTGTCGTCGCCGAAAGGCAATCTCCTGGCATCGCCGCACGAGATTTGCCCCGGCAAGCCGTGGAGCTGAAAACGCCTCGTCGACAGCGCGACGGCTTGCGGTGTCAGGTCCACGGCGTGGAGGTTGGCGCCTTGTCTCGCCCAGTTCATCGCCATTGTGCCGAGGCCGCACCCGACCTCCAGCACGGGAAGGCCCTCGTAGCGGTCATACGGGAAGAGCCTGTCGAACTTGCCTTCATCGGTGTGTAGGGGATGGTTCATTCGGTAGAAACGCTCGTCAACGTCTTCGAAGAAAGCCCGAGCACGCTCGTCGCTTTCCAGGACGTCGGCGCCATAGTCCATAGGGTTGGCGGTCCACCACTCTTTGACCGCGACCGTCGCGTCAGTCGTCACGGGAATGTCCACTCTGCACAACGAGTGCGCGGGCCTTGCGAAGGCCGAACAGTGTCGCCAACACAGGTGTAACGAAGAAGAAACTCAGGTCGAGAACGAACCCAAGGGCGTATGTCCTCTCCATAGCGCGCCGGAACAGCATCTGTCTGTGGACGCCTCGCTCCAGCAGGAAGCTCCTTCCGCGCCCGTTTACGACTACTACGGGCGTCGATTTCAGTTTGAGCAGAGTTCGCTCCAGCCGGCTGAAACCGAGCCCCAACGGGTCCGGGTATACCAGGACGACTCCGTCGTGGTCTCGGGCCGGGCCGGCCGCAAACGCCCCCCAGTCTCTCCAGGCCACACTCCGAACGGACGTCGACGGAAGCTGGCCGATCAGCTGGGCGATTCTAGTCTCATCCTTGCCAACCACGACGTACTCCGCACGCGCGTCCGGGAGCACCTGCGCCAGGACGCCATCGGCCGTTGCCATCGCCTCGCGATAGGGCTTCGGGTGAGCGAGATACTGGAGCATCCGGTGGTACAGACCGCCCGCTGCCGATGGCTTGCCTCGCGCGATTCTGCCGAGCATGCCCCGAACGTAGCTTGCCGACGAACCGCCCTGCAGTGGTTCGGGTGGGCGAGCGAATGGGCTGTCCGCATACATCACGACCAGGGGCTTTTCCATGATCGGCGGAGCGGCGTTTCTCGAAGGCGCGAATATCTTCATTGCGCTACGGGTCTGCTATCCAGCATTGCCGAGACGATCTGTCCGTATGTTCCTATCCAGAGGCGCTCTCGGTGGCCCGCGACGTACTCCAACATTTCTCCGAAATCTTTGCTGTCGGTGACATGGGACGGGTCGAAATAGACGTTCAGCATCACGGGAACTTCGGCCGCCAGCGCAACGTCCAGGGCCCGCACCCATTGGGAGAGAAGCTGCCGGCGGGCGTGTGGGTCCTGGGCCTGCGCTACCATGCGCCATGAGTCAAAATACGAGACAGGCGGGCCCACTCGGGCCGACAACGGGAGTTCGATTACGGGTTGTCCGGACATGTACCCCCCTCGTTTGGCCTGCCACATCAATACCGAAGAGGAGTACTTCAGTCCGTGCTTCGCCAGGAGGTCGTACAGGCGGCTGGTCTGGCCGGGAGCTTGGAAAGTGCCGAAGTGCGGGGTACGGAACCCTGTGCACCGGATGCCAAGCAGGCGTTCGAGGCTTTCCTGGTTCGACGCGATTTCAGTCTCGATCCGGTCCCAGGAGTAATCCGGGTAAAACCCAGTGGGCTTGTGCCCTCCGCCCGGGAGGGCTTCGGTATGCATGCTATAGCCGTGGTTGAGGACCTCATGGCCGGACTCGACAATCCTCGCGTACTCTGCTTGCTGGCCTTCTGCCAGCTCGCCGACGACCGCGAAGCTGGCCT
Organism: Dehalococcoidia bacterium; assembly: GCA_963579975.1. Taxonomy (GTDB): domain Bacteria; phylum Chloroflexota; class Dehalococcoidia; order Lucifugimonadales; family CAUZJF01; genus CAUZJF01. Next base: position 6,537 of record CAUZJF010000077.1, on the reverse strand, counting down.
GAAGGTCGAATCTGTCTAGCAAATCGAGGAGGTCCGGTAGGGCTTCGCCGTCTTCGGGGGTGTCGCAGTCGAAAGACAGACACACTGTCACCGGGCGCTCGGTCCAGCGGTACGAGTTCCCGGGCCAAGAATTCGCACGGAGGAAGGATGCCTCCGGAGCTAGCAAACCGAGCAAGTGGTTCACGTACCGGTTGGAGGCGAACGGCCATCCCAGGGACACAAGCCTATCGCGCGCGCTGGCCACTCAGATTATCTCCGTTCCGGCGGCCCTGACCTTGCGTGCCAGGAAGATCTGTTCGTGGGAAAGCCCAGGCACCAGAAACTGGACCGGCCATGATAGTCCTCGTGAAGGCAGAAACCGGTGTTCGACGAGATCGAAGCCGTTCAGCGCCAGCAAGGTGTTAAGTGACGAAGGCAGGAATTCGATAAGGTGTCGGTTCCAGTCGACGTTGTCGAAATAGACCCTGACGCCCAGCCGATGAGGACGTTTCAGGGCCGACGCTACGAGGTTCGTGTAGCCCCTCGCGACCGAACCGAAGAGGTTGGGCAGGGAACTTGCGTTAGGTGTCGAGAGAATCAGGTGCCCGCCGGTCAGCAATACCCTGTTGAGCTCGCGGATCGAGTCCACCGGCCGGTCGAGGTGTTCTATCACCTCCAGGAACGTAACGCAGTCAAAACTCTCCGACGCAAAACTGAGATCGTACACACTTTGGTCCTCGAACCTGTCGCCAAGCTCCGGGTGCACGAGCTTCGCAATCCGAATATTGTCACCGTAAGAGTCGACGCCGACCGGGTCCACCTTCGGGTATGCTGCGACCAGCGCCGCAACAAAGGTCCCGACGTAGCATCCGACGTCCAGCACTCTGCCTTTCGGGCTGACTCGGCCGACCAATTCCACTGCTGCCCTTTGGCGTGGGTCTAGGTCCTTTTTACTCGTGCGACCCGGGTCGAACATCTCCACGACCTGGCGCTCGTCGTAGAGCATTCCGTCTACCATCAGCTTCCGCTCTTCTTGCCGAATCTGGTTCACAGGACTCGCGCCTCTACGACGATTCTCGAAATCACTCGGTCTACTAGGGTCCCGTATGTTCCGCGCGGCAGGAGCGCTTCGGCAAGCTTCGCCCGCACGTCCGAAGTGTTAAAGGCCACACTTATTTGGCGCAGGCCAGATTGTTGTAGCAACGACTTCCACTCTGCAACGCTTCTGACGTGGGTGGCGGAGCGGAATTCCTCATCCGGTGTTCGTCGTTTGAGGTCTTCGAGAGCGCGCTTGGAGTAATCGAATACCGTCATCAGCCCACCGGATTTCGTGACACGGATCGTCTCGTTAAGAACTCGCGGTGCGTTCGTCAACGAGTAGAAGACATTGCTGAAGAACACAAGATCGAAGGCATCGTCGGCGAAGGGGAGCGAGTTTCCGTCGGCAAGGACATCGACCGCACGTGGTATCTCCTCGTTGTAGGCCTCAGCTGTGACATCCACGCCCACGTACGCTCCATTCACCGCCATCCGGTACTGACCGGGCCCACACCCTACTTCGAGAGTACGGCCACCTTCGCGAGTGTACTTTTGCAGATATGTCCCGGTAGACGGCACCACAAGGCTGGCAAGGTCCGGGTGCTGGCTGACCGCAGCTGACGAGACCGTGGCGCCTTTGGAGCTCACCGTACCGCCTTGCCCAAGAACCGACGGCCGCCGAGGCCGGCTAAGGCCTTCCGAGTCGACCGCAAAAACCGGGCCGGTGCCAGCGCCTTCTCGAAACGGTGGAACTCGACGTAGCGTCCGCCCCATTTCTCCTTGAAATGGCGGATACCTTCCTCCTTCGGGTCGGAAGGGTCGGGAGCAACGCCCGCTAGGTCGAACGTGTTTGAGCCGTGTTCCTTGGCCCATTTGAGAACCTGCCAGTGCAGGACGTCTTGCGCCGGGATGCTCTCTTCACGGGCACGCGGTGCGAGACTCGACGCAATCTCCTTCGAAACGCCGCCAAAACCGTGGACCCCCAGAGTCGCGAGGGTCTCTCCATAGGCATCTTCGGCCACAAAATACGCGTACCGTTGGTCAACGTCCTCTTCGAACATTGCCTCGAAGATCGAAGGGGATTGGTTGCTTCCCACCTGGGCTGCTCTATAGGGCCGAAAGAAGGCATCTTGAAAGTCTTTGTAGTCGCGGATTTGGCGGACCTCAACGCCTTGCCGAGTGCATTTGTTGATACCTTTTCGCGCCGCCCTGTTCAGGTTTCCCCACAGAAAGTCCTCGGACTGCGTCAGGTCTACAAGGAACGTCGACCATAGTGTCGGTGTGTAACCCATAGACGTGAACACTGCAGACATATGGAGTGCGTCAGATTCGGAGGCCCCGCCGGCCGGTTCTGTCCACCTGATCTCGCCGATCCGGGACTTCTTCGCGTAGCCTTCCACCCAGGTCAGCAGTTCCCGAATGGCTTCGGCCGCGGTATGTTCGTTTCGGTCCAAGAAGACCGGGCCATCGATGCAGTCCAGCGTGGCAACGGGAAGCATGCCAAGAACGCCAGGTCGCGGGCGGCGCAGCATGAGGCAGAGGGCTGCGTTTCGTTGGCCGTCGGTCACCCTGAGATACAGAGGCTCCGCTCCATGAACGCGTTCGATCACTCGGGCATAGAACCGTGACTGACAGATGCCGGCGTCCGAGATCCCTTCGAATTGTTGGTCCCACTCCGTAGGGCCAGCCGGAGTAACCCTCGTTACGTTGACAGTGGAGACTGTCACTGTAACGCGTCCTCGTAGATCGAGATCAGCCGGTCGGCGACCAGACTCGATTTGTGGTACTTCAGGATCCACTCCCGGGCATTGCCTGCTATCTCGCTCCGGAAAGACCCGACCGACGCGAGCTTGATCTGTTCGAGAATCTCATCTTCGGTACGCGCGTTGAGTACGGGAGGCCGCTCCGGATAGCATTGGTCGGCGCAGCTGTTGTTGATGTAGATCATCAAGGGCTTGCCGCAGGACATCGCCTCCAGGCCGGTGGTGCCGAAAGCGCCTACGTCGAACTGGTCGACGATCACGTCGGCCATCCTGTAGTGCCTGACGAGCTCGTTCTTCGGCATCTGCGGGAGCATCGTCACGTGTCGGCCGATACCCAGCTCCTCTACTAGCTCCCGGGCCACGCCGCGGTCTGCCCCCCGGTCGAGAATCACGGCATGGGCTCGGTTGTTCTCCGAGACGTACCTGGCGAAGGCCCTGATGAATCGGTCGTTCCCCTTCGTGGAGCTCCGCCCGGCGGCGTTGTCGACGACGCCCCAGTCCAGATGCGACGGCATGAAAAAAAGAAGGTCCTCGGGAGAGCCATACGTCCGCTCCACGGTACTGGGGCTGTACTTCTCGGTATCTATCATGAACGGAAAGAACTCGGATCTGGTAAGGCCGGCCCTCTCCGTTAAATCGACCATATCGAGGTTGAGCAACAGCGTCCTGGCGGCGCGCTGGAAGAAGAGTCGCATCAGCCGGCCACTCATCCCACCGCTCATCGCGACCTCTCGAAGATCGCTTCCCGTCGCGCACGCTATGTACGGCTGGCGACGTCTTACCCCGAACTCCCATATCGGACCTAGGTAGAAGAACAGCGACCCGCTAAAGCTATGCACAAGGTCGTAGGTAAGCAGGTTCTGGAGCAGTTGCCTCCGGTCTGGTTCGGCCCACACATACCGGAATCTTCGTTCTAGCATCCCTGGAGTGCGCCCGTTGTTCCCGGCTCCGCCTCGATACTGGTGTATCCACTCCGGCAGCTTCTCGCCGAAGGCGTCCCCGTCTTCCCAACCGGGTCCGAAGACGCCCAGTTCCTTGTCGTTCAAATACAACGACACGGGTAGGCCGCCGGCACGCAGCGCCTTCGACCATGTGTAGGCGTTACCCGCGATGTTGCCCAGCAAGGCGACGTTCATTCGACGGCTTTGGCGCGATTTGATTCCCACTCAACGGTCCGCCGGATGCCCTCTGCAAAAGTGATCCTTGGCTCCGCGTACTGCGCAGAGGCGATGTCTCCGACCAAGGACGAGGGATTTGCTGCCGGCTGAAGATCGAAGATCGGATCGCGGCGAACGACATCACCAATTACTGTGCTGATCTCGCGAAGGGTCATGACTTCCTTGCCCGCTACGTCCATCCGCATGTGGGTCTTGTTTCCCAGCGAGCGTGAGAACGCCTCCACAGCGTCGTCTATGAACACGGGATTCATCTGGATACCCGTCTCGCCGTACAAGGTTACCGGCCGGCCACTACGTATATTGCTGATCAGGCGTGGTATCAGCCGGTCGCGGGTTTGCCCAGGTCCGTATACGAAGAAGCATCGTAAGATCGCCGTGGATAAGCGCCCAACGTAGCTTTCTACAATCAACTCGGCGGCGGTCTTCGAGGTTAGATAGAAGTCCAATGGTTGCTGTCCATCGACGGTGTTCGCAGGTGAGCTTTGCTCTTTGTGTCCGACCACTCCGCCCGTTGACGCGAATACAAACTGCCGGACTCCGGTCTTCGACGCGTAATCCAGCAGGTCGAACGTGCTGCGAACGTTGACGTTGAAAACGTCGTCTCCGCCTTCAGGGAATTCTCGGTACCGCGCTGACTGGGCGAGATGGACGACGGCCTCGATATTGCCAGGCCAGTCACCAAAATCGATTCGGTCGTGCAGGTCGCACCGTATCCATTCGATTGACGACTCGGCGGAGGGTGCGCTCGCAGGTCTGCGCACCTCCCAAACCCTGTGTCTTTCCTCGCGAAGGCGTTGGCATAGCGAGCGGCCGACGAAGCCTGTTGCGCCGGTCACGACCAGCCTCACTCGTACTCCTTCTCGAGTTCGAAGTTTGTGGGTCTCACCGCGCCGACCGCTATCTCCTTGATCAGGACCGCGCCACCGGATAATTCTCTGAAGCCCAACACCTTCAGCGCCAACAACGTTAACGGAAACAAGGCTACGAGACCGACCTTGGCCGATAGGGCCATAGGGGTCGACTCGGGTTGCAGGTAGCTCGCGCCTGCGATAAAGACAACCAGCACCAGCGCCACCGAAGCCAGTTTGCGGTAATCGTAGGGCATTGGACGCAACCGCTGGCTCACGTACAGCAACGCGGTGCTTATGCCAACTTCAGACGAGGCCGACGCGATGGCTGCTCCGACCAGACCAAAAGCGGGAACCAATGCCAGGTCCAATAGGAGGTTGAACGTAACACCTGCCCAGGTGATCATCGCCAGATACTTGGTCTTTCTGCTCAAGCTGATCCCGAACGGGGTCACGTGGCTGCTCATATTGGCAACCGCATAAATTGAAAGGGGGCCGACGGCTACGGCGGCCGGGTGGTACACCGGCGGCACTATGACGGCCAGTACCTCGTGAGCGAATGCGGTGAACAGGATGGCAACGAACGAAAAGCCGATCAACAGGTATAGCAATGTCCTAGCGACGATTCGCGCGTAGTCGGGATTGGTCGTTCGTAGCTTGTAGACGAATGGACTCCACGCACGTCCGAAGCCCGCCCCGATGAAAATCATGATTCTGGGGAGGAACAACGCGGCGGTCAGCAAGCCAACAGTCTCTATTCCGGCAAACCTCTCGATGATGACACGGTCGACAAACACGAAGGCTGGAACTGCCAGTCCGCTCAGCGCAAGGGGGTAGCCGAATCTGGCGAGCTCCTTGAGAAGGTCGCCTGAAACCGTGAAATTAAGCTCAGACCGCACGAGAAATATGGCGAGCAGGACGGGAATCACTGCCCCGACGACGCTGCCTGCAAAAAATCCGGCCAGGCCCCACCCAAGTAGCAAAACGAACGCGAGAGTTAGCGCGAACTGTGACAGGTGATTGACAACCGAGACGCCGGTATATTTCCACGGATCGAAGTGGAGGCGCAGGATGTCCTGACAGTACAGAACAAGCTGCGCCACCGGCACGGCCGCGAAGGCCAACATGAAGAGAGTCGCGTGGTCGGGCGTCCCCACGAGCCACTCGGACAACGGCCTCGCAACGGAAATACCGAGCAGGCACAGTGCTACTGACCAGCCAAGGAGACCCCAAAATCCGGTAGAGACAATAGTTGCCCGATGGTCCGCGTCCTCCGAATCGAAGTAGTTGCGGTATACAGCTGAGTTGATGCCGAGGTTGCTTATAGGGCCCGCCACAGCGTTCGTCGCCCGGACCAGGTTCAGAACGCCATATTCGCTCGGGACGAAGAGCCGGCTGTAGATAGGTAGCGTTGCAAGCGCTAGGCCCTTCACAATGCCATCGCCGAGGCCGTAGACAGCTATATCCTTCGCCAGTTGACGGAATACCGAGCTCACGCTGGCAGCACCTGACGCAGCGACCGCGGTCGCGGAAGCATCATTTGTCGGACACGGAGATGTCTTTGGCCCATTCCCGGTTTTCCAAGTACCAGTCGGAGACCTTTGGCACGCCCTCTCCGATCAACGTCTGCGGACTCCAGCCGAGAAGTCGTTTGGCTTTGGCTACGTTCGCCCACGTGGCCGGAACGTCTGCCTGCCGTCGAGGCTCATGCACCACCTTTGCCGTCTTGTT
>CAUZJF010000076.1:0-9121 GCA_963579975.1 Dehalococcoidia bacterium | reverse complement strand
CCGAAACGTGAGGTCAAGAAGTCGAAGAAAAAGCCCGACAAGCCGGTCGTGCTTTCGACGCCTGTCTTTACTTCGACCGAGGTCGAGGTGATAAGGAAGAGGCGAAAGCCCAGGGAAGAAGACAAAGGATAGCGGCTTCGTATCTGGATTCGTAGAGGGGCTGTCCGCGTGAAGCCGGACGAGCCCCTTTTCTTTGTTTTAGGAGTGGTCCCCGGCGTCCCCCGGCTCTCCCCCACCCTCAAAGACAGCATCGGCGGGCTCTGACGGCTCGTTTGCCGTTTCTTCCGGTTCTTCATCCGGCTGTTCCTGTGGCACCGCTGCAACACCGTAGCCCTGACTATGCGCGAGGAGGCTGTCTATCACCTCGGAGGCGATATCTCGCGGATAGGTCGCCATAGCCCACCGCGCCGACAAGGCTTCGCTGATGTCCTCGGCCGTGCGAGGCTCGTTTCCCCCGGCGAGAATCTCCCTGAAAATAGCCTCCTTCAGCGGCGTATCTGGCAGAAGATAGTCAGAGGTGCCGGAGCACTCGGACGCAATGCGTTCGATCAAAGGCGTAGGATCGGAGTCCGCCATTTCGTCGGGATTACCCTGGCGGCAGGAATAGCATCTCCTGCCTGCGATAATGGTCGCCAGCGACAGACCCGCGGCCGACGCCTCATCGACCGCAATCAAATATTCCGTGGGCTTGTTGGACTCTGTCATTCGATTACCTCCTGCCGTCCGTTAGACACGACACCGTGGGCCCTACGATCGGTGACGGGTTTCTGTTCCACGTTGTCCGGTGGATCATAGTCCTGAATCTGACACGATCAGGTCAGAAGACGTTCTCCGGCCAGTCGAGCATCTGGACCGTCACAACCTCCCCTGCATCCTTCATTGGCACGTCCTCGGGGCAGATGGCCAGACCATTGGCCCGAGCCATGGACGTCAGGAGGTTGGAACTCTGGTGTCCTGTGAGCCTCGCATAATACGTGCCATTTCGTCGGCTGACAACCGCTCTGGCGTAGACCCTTCGGTTGTCCATATTGTGGATTGGCTCTTCCAGGACAGCCTCGATGGTCGGCCTGGGAGCCGGAGACCTGCCCATTTGCTTGTGAATCGCACGGCGGCCGAACTGCTCGAACGCGACCAATGCACTTACCGGGTTGCCCGGCAGCCCGAGATGCGGAACGTGTTTGCCGTCCTGGCTCTTCAGGGTCCCGAAGGCCAAAGGCTTGGCCGGGCGCATCCGCACCGACCAGAAGTCGATCTCGCCGTGCTTCGAGAGGACGTCTTTTACCATGTCGTAGTCGCCCTTGGACACGCCGGCCGACGTGATCAGGAAATCTGAGGCGAGTCCTTCCTGGAGCTTCGCACTCAGCGAGTCCAGGTCGTCGCGGGCAATGCCGAGTTTCCTGGGGATGCCGCCGGCTTGCGCAACGGCGGCGGACAGGCTATAGCTGTTCGTGTCGAATATCTTTCCTACCGACGGAGCGGTCCCCGGTTCAAGCAACTCATCTCCGGTCGCGACGATCGCAACGGTTGGTCTACGCACGACCTTGACCGTCGTGCAACCGAGCGATGCTAGCACGCCAGCGGCCGCCGGGCCAAGTAACGTACCGCCGGCCAGGACCGATTCTCCTCGCCTGATGTCTTGTCCTGCCGGCCGTATGTTCTCGCCCTCAGCCGTGGGAGTCCTGATGCCTATTTTCGGTAAGGATCCTTGGCCGGCCTTTCGCTCCGATTCATCGGTGTCTTCGAAAGGCACGACTGAGTCCGCGCCTTCCGGTGTCGGCGCGCCGGTCATGATGCGGACGGCCGTGCCTGTTGTTACATCCTTGTCGGGCAGATGGCCGGCAGCGACAGACCCAACGACGCTCAGTTCGACGGGAGAATCGACGGAGGCCTCGCTGATGTCGCTCGACTGGACGGCGTACCCGTCCATCGCGGAGTTGTCCCAGGGCGGCACGTCAAATGTGCCGGACACGTCCTCTGCCAGGACCTGTCCGACGGCGTCGAGGATCGGTTTCTCTTCCGGTTCGAGGACCTCGAAGAACCCGAGGATGCGCTCGAGGACCTCCTCGACGCTCAACATCGACTCGTTCACGTGACCGTGCTCTCTCAATCGAGCGGCTTCCTTCACGCGGTCTATGCCCGTAGCTCCGCGTCCAGTTCGCGCCGCAAGCGGCCCAGAATGTCTTCCTGGGCCCGGGTTACCTGGTCAGCCGTGAGGGTATCCTTCGACGACTGGAACACCACCCTGTAAGCGACCGATTTCCTGCCTGCCGGCACGCCCTCGCCGACGTAGATGTCTATGGGGGCGCTGGTCACGACGAGCTTGTGTCGGTCTATGATCGCCTGGACTGCCGACGAGGGCACAGACACATCTACGACTAGCGCCATGTCGCGCTCCGATTCCGGGAACCGGCTGATCGCCTGGTACCCCTCGGCAGCCGCCCCCATCGCGGTCGACAGCGAGGCGAGGTCGATCTCGAACATGGCCACGGCGCCCCGGTCGAGATCGAAGCTTTCGAGGATTCGCGGATCGACTTCACCGAGTACCCCAACCTTCGTGCCGCCGCAGGAGACCTGGGCGCCCTTACCCGGTTGCATCACGGGATCCTTCGCCCGCTCGTAGTCGGACTGCAGACCGAGATGTCCGAAAAGGGACTCCAGGACGCCTTTGGCGTCGAAAAAGCCCATCTTTTCCTGACCGGTGAGCCACGAGGTGGAGAGCCTGGGCCCGGACAGCACTCCAACCACCGTTTCGACTTCATCGGGCAAGCTGCCGGTTTTGGTGTCGCCTGGCAGGTACACGCGGCCGATCTCGAACAATCGCAGTCCCTCGCCTTGGGAGACCCGACGGTTCGACGCCAGCGTCTGCAGAGCACTACCTCGCAGACTGGTACGGAGGTACGCGAGCCTGTGGCTCATCGGGTTGGCCACGGCCAGCGGGTCGCCGCGGTCGTCGAGCGCCTTGACCGAGTCAAGCGTCTCCCGGTCGGTCAGCGAGTAGGAGATCACCTCCTGCATTCCCATACCGACCAGGAGGTCGCGGACGCGCTCCCGCAGATGTCTCTCCGGATGCGGCGTTTGATGGGGGACCGGCGTAGAAAGCATCGTGGTTGGAATGCTGTCATACCCACGAATGCGCGCGATCTCCTCTATGACGTCATCCTCAATGGAGATATCGGCCCGCCAGTACGGTACCGTCATCCGTATTGTCGAGTCCTGGTCAGGTTTGGCGGGCTCGAAGCCCAGAGAGACCAGCGTCTCCTCAACCGCTTCCCGTTTGAAATCGACGCCGAGCACCTTCCTGATGCGGTTGAGGGTAATCTCGATTATGGGGTCGTCGGTGCGTCCTGGATGAAGGTCGACGATGCCCTTTGCGGCTATGCCCCCGGCCTCCTGGAGTATCAGTTGAGTCGCACGCCTCAACGCCCTGGGAACCAGATCGGCCCTGATGCCGCGTTCGAACCGGTACGATGCCTCGGTTTTCTGGTTAAGGGCCGACGCCGTGCGTCTGGTGTTGATCGGATCGAAGTTGGCCGACTCGATCAGCAGGGAGGTCGTGCCGTCGCCGACAGCGGTACCCCTGCCGCCGATGATCCCTGCCAGGGCAATGGGGTCCGTGGAGTCGGCGATAGTCAGCATCGGAGGTCGGAGCTCGAGGGTCTCGTCGTCGAGAGTATCGATCTTCTCGCCAGCGCGGGCGGCGCGGATGATGACGGTCCGGTCCTTTATCAGATCGAGGTCGAACGCGTGCAACGGCTGGCCGAACTCCGTCATGACGTAGTTGGTGATATCCACAACGTTGTTGATGGAGCGCTGACCGACCTTCGCCAGTGCGTCCTGGAGCCACCTGGGCGAAGGGCAGACCGTTACTCCGGTAACCAGACTGGCCGCATAACGCGAGCATAGGCCCGGGTCCGCGATCTCGATGTTAACCTGGCCGGCGATAGGTTCGCCGTCTTCCGGGTATGACAGGTCCGGCTCGGTGACCGAAGCGCCGGTGATGGCGGCAACCTCGCGGGCCATACCGAGGATGGAAAGGCAGTCCGGCCTGTTCGGAGTCACGTCGGCGTCCAGCACCGCGTCACCAAGGTAGTCGGCCAGCGGCGTACCGACGGGGGCATCCTCGTCCAGAACAAAGATGCCGCTGTGGTCATCGCCGAGGCCGAGCTCGACCTCCGAGCAGACCATCCCCGCTGAGACGACGCCTCTGATGGTCGCGGCCTGCAGCCTCTCCAACTTGCCGGAGCGGGTGCTGAAGAGCCTGGCGCCTTCGCCCGCGAAGGCCACTTTCTGGCCCTCGGCCAAGTTCGGGCCGCCACACACGACCGTGGCTGTTTCACCGTTGCCCAAGTCGATTGTCGGCATTGTGAGCCGGTCTGCGTTCGGGTGTGGCTCGATCTTGAGAACGTGACCAACCATGACCTTGTTACGGTCCCAGTGGGCACCGATCTCGGTGACTCCGCCGATGTCGGTGCCAGCCATGGCGAAACGGTGCGCCAGCTCCTTGGCCGTCAGGGAGACCGGCACGTATTTCTTAAGCCAGGACAGCGGAACTAGCACGATGATGCACCGTTCGTGGGATTACCGACAGCGCGGTCGCGCTGTATCAGAACTGCCTCAGGAAGCGCACGTCGTTGGAGTAGAAGAGACGTATGTCGTCGATGCCGTGCTTCAGCATCGCTACCCGCTCGACGCCGAAGCCGAAGGCGAAGCCGGTGTAGACGCTCGGATCGTAGCCTACGCCTTCGAGGACGCGAGGGTGCACCATGCCCGCTCCGGCTATCTCTATCCAGCCTGTCTCGCTGCAGATACGGCAACCCTTGCCGGCGCACTTGAAGCAGTCTATGGCTACTTCCACCCCAGGCTCGACGAAGGGGAAGTAGTCGCAGCGGAAGCGGACTCGTCGCCTTTCGCCGAACATCTGCCTGGCGAACTCGTATATCGTCCCCTTCAAGTCGGCGAATGTGATGCCTTCGTCGACGGCAAGCCCCTCGATCTGGAAAAGCTGCCACTCGTGGGTCGCGTCGGTCGCCTCGTACCGGTAGCATTTCCCGGGAACGATGACGCGGACCGGCGGTCTAGTCTTCTCCATGAATCGCGCCTGCATCGGCGACGTATGCGTCCGCAGGAGCATCGGCCGGTCGCCGTTCTCATCCGTGTGGTCGATCCATAGCGTGTCCCACATGTCACGCGCAGGGTGGAACTTGGGTATGTTGAGGATGTCGAAGTTGTAGCGGTCCAACTCGACCTCGGGCCCTTCGGCGACGTCGAACCCCATACCGACGAAGACCGCAGACATCTCCCTGACCATCCGGGTCGTCGGGTGGAGGCCGCCGCGCTGGATAGGCCAGCCGGGAAGGGTCACGTCGATGGAATCCTGCTCGGCCGCCCCGGCACGCTGGGCCTCAGTCAGGGTCTGCAGGCGTGTCTCGAGGCTCTCCTCCAGCAGCTTCTTGACGCGGTTGGCCGCCGCCCCAGCGATACGGCGCTCTTCGGGGGCAAGCTTGCCGAGCCCACGTAGAACGCTCGTTAGACGGCCGTTCCGACCGAGATATGTAATGCGCCACTGTTCGAGCTCGACCAGGCCGGCCAGCTCGAGCTCGTCGAGGGCGCGTTTTTGGAGGTCTTCGACTTCGGTCACTGAGGCAGCATCGGCCACGGGGTAGATCACCTTAGGGCGAAGATCGGCCTCATTATAGGTAGCGCCTAGAAGGGCGGTCAAGGATAAGGACGTTTCGCGGGCGCTCGTCCGTCGCCACTACGCGGAACTTCCAGGCTTAGGGGAGCGCGTGGCTATGGGCGGCACTTCTTTGAAGGGGCGGTCCAACCCTATGAAGCCGCAGGTGTCTGACCCCGACGCTCATTTGGCGGTCAAGCAGAGCACTCACGGGAAAACCGAATTCAAATTCGGGTACAAATTGTACCTGCTGGTTGATTGCGAGTACGAGTTGCCGTTGGCGGCGAACGTTACCCCCGCCAACGTCCATGACTTTCGGAAGGCGGGCGCCTTGCTGTCTGAGGCTAGGCGATATGCACCCTTCAGACCAGCTTATGTTATGGCTGGCAGCGGATACTCTTCCAAGGCTCTGATTCGTTTGGTGCGGCGTCAGTATTGGGCGCAGCCAATCATCAACATCAATAAGGCGCACAAAAAGCTGCAACATCAGTTTGCTGAAGCGATGAAGTCGCGGGAATGGCGCGCGCTTTACTCGCAACGGCAGGCTGTCGAGCGCGGGTTCTCGCTCCTGAAGCGCTGCTACTCATTGTTACCTTTCCTTGATAGCTTTGCAGGCTAGCTACCGACCAACTGCTGTAGAACTAGGGTAGGGAACGGCAGGACTGCTATCAGTACAATGCTCCCAAGGGTGAGCCAATACACGTCGTCGCGGACGGCCCATAGTTCTGCGACATTGCCCTTTGGTATAGCCGTCCACTCAGGGTGCGCTAGATTCTTTGTATATACGGCATCCACTGAGTAGCCACCTGGGAACGGGAGCGTTCCGAACTCGAATTCCAGATTGTCCGTTGGTCGAGCAATCTTTCTCGACTCAGACATATTGCCTCCCTGGTGCTCTATTGTCAGCCCAACGGCTTGGGATAGCCTAGTAGTAGGCTTCTGGGTGAGTTCCGATTCCAGCTCCAGGACAAAATGGTCTCCCGTTCTATAGGGAATAAAGCCTATGTGCCTACGGATTCCGGGGAACTTAGGTTGATACCGGAATCCGCCGAACTCAAAGTTGTGGAGCCGAGGCATGAGCGCACCTACCCACGATAAAGAATCTGTGCATTCTACCTTCATGTTAAGGGGTGCTCGACTTCAATTAAGCAACCAACTCAAGGATAGCAGTTAGGGCGACACGCGTTGACACCGGCACTATGCGCGGCTATATTCGGCGAGTCTACGAGTGTGATGTCTCCCAAGCTCGCTTTCCAGATTGGTCTGTCGCTCGTGACTGCAGTCGCTCTGGTAGGGGCCGTGTTCCTGCTGGTCAACGAAGCGACGTCGAGCCCGGGCGTAGAGATACTGCTACCGGAAGCGACTCCGTCAGTGGCCGCGGACATCGAGATCTACGGTACCGGCGCAGTCGAAAACCCGGGCGTCTACACGCTCCGAGAAGGGAACCGGCTCGAACAGGCGATAGAAGCCGCCGGCGGAGCTACTTCGGATGCCGACCTGGCGGCCGTTAATCTGGCAGCCCGTGTCCTGGACGAAGATCCCTGGCAAATACCCAAAGCCGGAGAAGAGCAGACCGGTCAGGTCACGGAAGGCCGTGGGACCTCGGCAAGGATCGACGTGAATACGGCAAATGTGGAGACCTTGAAAACGCTGCCTCAGATCGGTGACGTCAAAGCCCAATCAATCGTGGCCTATCGCGAGGCCCATGGTCCGTTCTCAGACGTGGAAGCCCTTGTCGCCGTGAACGGTATCGGCCCCGCAACGGTCGAGGCCATCAAGACGCTGGTGGTCGCACGCTGACCTGCGCTGCGTCCTTCGGCACCCGTCCCGCTTCTTTCAAATCAAATACCCCTCAGAGGTACCCGTGCGTCAAGACGAACTGCTAGTTGTACGGTTGGGCAAAGGCGCGACGATAGTACGTTATGTCGAGGAGCGCGCCGCTCAGGTAACCGTCGCACTGGGGCGGAACCGACAGGCGAAGCTCCCTCGCGACCGAGTCCTCGCTGCAACGGGCATCGTGCCTGCAGACCAGCCCGCTGTCGAACAGTTCAGAGATCAGGCCCAGACACTCGTGGGCGAGATCGACCTGGCCGAAGTGTGGGAGGTCCTTGGGGACGATACAGAAGCGGTCAGCCTCGACGAGCTGGCCGACGTTTACTGGGAATCCCCGGCGACCTCAGTTCAGCTAGTCGCGTTAGCCCTCCATCTCGACGGCGCCAGTGACTACTTCGACTACGACCGCGAAGGCTACTCCGTCTTGTCACGGCATGCCGTCGAGGAGAAGCAGGCCCGGCGCAAGGCAGAGGCCGAAAAGGCCGATGCCAAATCGACAGTAATGGAAAGCCTCTCAGCCGGGACAGTGCCAGACGACATGACGCCGGCCCAGTCCACCTTGCTGGACCAGCTACGTGGCTATGCGATCTTCGGAGATGACTTTGGAGGCAGCCGCGCCGTCCGGCCTCTGATAGAGATCCTACCGGGCCCCGGTGACCTCCAACAACATGCCTTTGACCTGCTGGTGGTGGCGGGGGTGCTGTCGGCGGACGAGCCGCTAGAGCTGATCCGTGCGGGAATCCGTACACGGTTTCCGGAAGAGGTTGTCGCCGGCGCCAGGTCCGTGCCTCTGGCGGAGCTACTTTCGGACCCCAGCCGCGCGGACCTCTCGCATCTCGACATCTTCACCATCGACGACGAGGGCACCGACGACCGTGACGACGCGCTGTCGGTCGAGCCCATCGATGACAGCGACGGCTTTCGGCTCGGGGTGCATATCGCCGACGCCGCCACGCTGATCGAGCCCGGTGGCGACATCGACGTGGAGGCGGACCGGCGCATGTCCACCCTCTACGTCCCCGAAGGCAAGATCCCTATGGTGCCGCCGGAGCTGACCCGCCTCGTCGGCAGCCTAGACCCCGGTCAAGACCGCCTCGCCGTTAGTCTCCTCATAGAAGTCGGTCCTTCGGGCGACCTGGGCGATTGGGAGGTAAAAAGCTCCGTTGTCCGGAGTCGTGCAGCCCTCACCTACCCGGAAGTTGACTTAGCCCTCCAGAACGAAGGAAGCGATCGGCACGACACGATGCAGTTTCTGAACGCGGCCGCGATCGTCTGGAGGTCGAAGCGGGAAGAAGCCGGCGCCGTCAATGTCGACCGGCCCGAGATGTCGGTCAGTTTGGACTCGAAAGGCGAAGTAAGCGTCAGGGTGCTGGACCGCTCTTCGCCGGCCAGAACCCTGGTCGCCGAGCTAATGATCCTCTGCAATTCGGTGCTGGCCGACTTCACCCGCAAAGAAGGGGTGCCCGCTATGTACAGGTCCCAGGCCGCGGTCGACCCGGCAGGCCTACCATCTCCCGAGGGTCCGCCGGAGAACGAGGCGGATGAGGCCTTCCACCGTTACCTACTGGCGAAGAGGCTGAGGCCGGCCGAGCTCGGAACAACCCCGACCCACCA
>CAUZJF010000075.1:0-9175 GCA_963579975.1 Dehalococcoidia bacterium | reverse complement strand
AGATCGTCGCGTTCATCATCGGAATCGCTATTACCATCGGTTTGATGGTAGCAGGCATGCCGTTGCTGACCCTCGCCCTGCCATCCTGGATCGCGGTGCTGGTGCAGAACCTGAGTCCGCTCACCCACTACACCGGCATTGCCCGTGGCGTGCTGGACCTGAGGGACGTCCTCTACTTCATCGCCCTCGTATCGACATTTTTGAGCTGGACCTACCTACTGATCCGTGGCAAGAGCGTCAGCCGCCGGTCTCCGATGTACCGCAACCTGCAGCTGGGAGTGGCGGCTCTCGTCGTCCTGAGTGTTTTGATCGGGTGGTCAGGTGGCTCGATCCGTGGACGCCTGGACCTGACGGATAACAAACTGTATACGCTCAGCCCAGCGACAACAGCGCTCCTGGCGAATCTTAAGGACACCGTGACGGTGAAGCTGTACCTCTCCGAGGACCCTCCCGTTCAGGTATCGCTGACGACCAGGGACGTCAACGACTTCATTGACGATGCTGCATCGGCATCCAACGGCAATCTGCGAGTCGTACGCTTGTACCCCGACGTCGACCATGAAGCGGCGGTGGCAGCGGACCGAGGCTTCGTGCAACCTCGACCCTTCACGGAGCAGAGCGGCGGAGAGTTCAAGGTCAAGCTCGGGTTTCTAGGCATGGGTATGACGTACTCCAACAAGTACGAGGTAATCCCCTTCATCGAGTCCATCGAAGGCCTGGAGTACCAACTGGCCTCCAACATCCGCCAAATGTCGCAGGAAGAGCCAAGTAAGATAGCCTTTGTCTACGGCCACGGCGAGAAGCGCCGCGATTCTGAGCTGCAGACCCTCAGGAACGAGCTCGAACGCTACCACCTCGTGGAAGAAATAACGAATCCCGAAGAAGGGTTTATAAATCCCGGTGACGCCGACGTAGTGATCTTCCCCGGGCCGACCGAATTCATCGACCAATCCAACTTCTTCAAGATCGACCAGTTTCTGTCCGAGGGCGGCAAGGTCCTGTTCCTCCTAGACCCGATCGTCGTAGAAGGAATCGTGGCCGATGAAAACGACGACAGTCCAGCCAGACACCTCGAAAAGATGTATGGGGTAAAGCTGCAACGAGACGTGATTTTCGACACCCGATCCTACGAAAACATCCCCTTCGGCCGACCGGGGAGCGAAGTCATTCGGCCGTACCCTTACTGGATCCGGGCGCTGGCGACTGAGAGGCAGATATCCGGCGGAGTCTCACAGGCCGTCTTCCCATGGGCCAGCTCCCTCGAAATCGTCGAGCCGACGGGCGGGGAGCAAGTTGAAATCGACGTGACTACGCTTGTCGAGACCAGCCCGTTCGCGGTAATAGACTCCGAATACAGGGACCTGACGCCGATAGCGGAGCACCTTGGTACGTACACCTCAGACGACCTGGGACAGCGGACTCTGGCCGTCGCGTTGACCGGGACCAGATGCCCGGCGATCACCGATATCTGCGAGAAGGACCTGTCGAAAGTATTCCGAATGATCGTGGCGACGGACTCCGACTGGATCGCGGAAAATATGGTATGGCAATATCCTGAGAACATCGCGATGGTGGCGAGCTGGATCGACTGGCTCACCCAGGACGAGGAGCTCACCACCATCCGGGCGAAAGGGACCACCATGCGGGACCTCCTGTACAACTCACGGTACCACCAGAACATGGTCGAGTACGCCAACATCATCGGAGTGCCGGTGATATTCGTGATCATTGGTGCATTTCGGTTCTTCGTAAGGCGAAACACTATCCGTAAGGTCTACACCAGTGAACGCTAGACAGATCGGCTATGTTCTGATTGCCCTGATCGTGCTGGGCGTGGTTGGAATCGTCGCCAGACTACTGGTGACGGAAACCTGGTTGCCCGAACTCACCGGTGTCAGCGCTCTGACCGAGCAAACGATCGACAAGATCGTGATACGGGACCAGGAGTTCGAGACGACTATCGTAAGGAGCGAGGACGGCCTGTGGTGGCGCGGCCCCTATCCTGTCGTGCCGCTGAAGCTTCAGGAGATGTGGGAGATCACAGCCAAATTCAACGGCGCGGAGTTGATTTCGATCAATTCGATCAACCACCGGGACATGGGCGTCGCCCCAGAGAACACGACGTTCGTCGAGTTCTACAAGGATGACATATTGGTCGAGGAGTTCCTGATCGGCGACAAGATATACTCACCGATCGAAGAAGAAGAGGCAATCCATACACCTTGGACCGTCGAGGTCGGTCTCTGTTACATCAGACGCCACGGCATCGACGAGACCTATGGTGTGGTGTGTGAAACTCCGGAGCGTTTCGCCGCCGATCCGAGGTTCTGGAGCGAGCCGATTATCTTGAGAATCCCGCGCGACGAGGTCGAAGCCGTGACTTTCAGGTCGTCCACCGACTCCTTCGCGCTCCAGGTGGACAGATCCGTCTGGTACCTTTTGGGCTCCGCCGGCCGAGAAGAAACGAACTCTGACGCCGTACAAGCTTTCCTGGGTGAACTTGAGCTCATGGTAACCAGCGAGTTCCCAACCGATGAGGAGATCAAAGATCTAGACTTCTCGACGCCCAATTATGAGCTAGGCGTCCGCACCAGAATCGGCGCCACCGAGAAATCGGTCCTGCTGCTGATGCTGGCGAAAGAAGATGACGGCTACTACGTCAAGGACGCCGACGAAGAGTGGGTGCATTTCCTCGATGCCGAGACCTCGTCGAATCTTCTGGTGTCCCGCGACTTCCTGCTCACTGGATCGACCTCCACCGACGCCGTAGCGACCTCGACAGAGCCGGTTATCGCGACGTCGACGGACGCTACGGGCGGCTAGTGTTCAAACTGGTCGGGCTGCTCGCCGGGGTCGTCTCCCCCTTCCTAACCTTCCCCCGGCAGGGGAAGGGACCGGATACCCTCTCCCTCGGTGGGGGAGAGTTGGAGAGGGGGTCTCGGCCCGGCCGGAAAGCCATCACAACGATAGTCCTTGCCCTTGTTATGGCCGGAACGACTGCATCCGCCGTCGTGGCCTGTTCGTCGCCCGAACCTCCTCCCCCTACTCCGACTCCCAACCCGAACATGTCGCGCATCGCGTTCGTATCGGATAGAGAAGGAAACTGGGACATCTACCTCATGAACGCCGATGGCAGCGACTTGAGGAACCTCACCAACAATCCGGGCCTCGATGGGCACCCCTCCTGGTCTCCGGACGGCAGCCGGCTGATGTTCTACTCCGACAGGGACGGCGACAGAGACATCTACGTCATGGACGTGGACGGCTCGAACGTCGTTCAGCTCACGAACGACCCCGGTGCAGACCACTCCCCAGCATGGTCGCCGGACGGCACCAGGGTGGCCTTCATCTCCGACAGGGAGGGCAGGACAAACCTCTGGCTCATGAACGCCGACGGCTCCGATTCCGTGAACCTGTCGCCCAGAGCCGTAAACGCCCGATGGCCCGACTGGTCGCCAGACAGCTCGCTGATCGCAGTCGTTTCTAACAAGGACCTCCTCTATGTCGACCCCGACGCTTCTATCTGGACCCGGACAATCACTGCCAACGATTTCGCGCTCGAGGCGTTCTTTCTCGGCTGGCCCGACTGGTCCCCAAACGGCGAACGTCTGGCACTGGTCTCCAATTTCAGGGACCGGGACCGGCTAATGGTTGGTTCGGTCTATACCGCCGACTCCGAGGACGGGTTCAACTTCCGGCCGGTCTATTTCGATAGTAGAGGCGTCGAAGACCCCGACATCGAAAGGCCGGTGGACGATCCGGTGGAATTCGACGAGAGACCGACCTGGTCGCCCGACGGTAAGAAGATCGCCTACGGCTCGTTCACGGAGGACGGCGACATGGATATCTGGGTGGTCGACTTCGAGACCAAGATCTTTACCCGGCTGACCGACTACCCCGCGATGGACTCCTTCCCGGCGTGGGAGCCGACCGGCGCGGTCCCTGTGTACCCTGCCTCGTCATCGACTTCGACGCCGCCTCAAGCGCCCAGGCCCTAGGCCGGCTCGTGCCTCACGGCGACCTCACGAATGCTGTTGCTCGTAGTGCTCGCGTAGCGAGTCGAGGCCAAAGTCGGCTTCCGTGTCGCGCCAGACCGAGTGGATGTGGTTCGCCATGTTCTGGGTGTTGTCGTACTCGGCGAAGAAACTAGGGCCGTGGATCCTATAGTAGTGTTTCTGGCCCCGGTGTTCGCTTCCAGCCCAGGCGAAGTGGACTTTTTCCAAGCCCTCGGCTTCGATTCTCTCCAGCGCCCGCGCCGCGACGTCGCCCGGCTTTCGCTCGACGTAGACCCTGATGAGAGTCATTAGTAGCTCTCGCTGCTGCGCCGACAGCGCGTCGGCAGGCACTCCGAGGGGCTGCGCAATCTCCACCGTCCGGCTCGCACGCGTGATGATGTCAGGCGGCACGTCTGGGTAGATCACAGCCCGGCGTCTCTGGTCCCTATCGAGGCTCTGGAACAGCACTCTGGCAGCGTCCTCCTCTTCGCGGAGGACACGGAGACCCTTACTAGGCCCGGTCTTCACCTCCGCGGGATTGGCGCCGAAGAATGAAGGCGTCACCGATACGACGTCGCCGTCGATAAAGGTGTAGTTGAGTGAGAGGTGGTGACCATCGATTCGCCATCCCCAGGGTCCCTGAGAACCAGGCTCGCCGTAGACCGTGAAGAAGTAAAGTCCGGGGTCCCGATCGAACCGGATTGTCCCGTCGCCGGTCTCGAGCCGCCCGAGGATGAGCTCGTGCTCGATGATCGCTCTTGCCTTTTTCAGGCCGTTGGCACTGAGTCCGCTGGCCATCAGCGATTCGGCCGCAGCCCTTTGGCTGTCGTCCATGTCACCTCGCGGCACGCCGTTGCGTGGCCAGGGCACATAATGCCAGTTCCATCGCTCTTCAGACATGAACTGGAAGGCAGCCTGGGCCCGCTGGTCCGTAGTCAGGGCGCCCAGAAAAAACGCGGCGGCATCGGCAATCGCTGCGGCTGTTTCATTCGAGACCTGCGGCTGAGACATGACGTTGTGCCTCCCTGTGGTTGAAAGCAGAGTATAGCATTGCCGCTATCCGGGAAGGCACGAGGCTATCGCGTTCGGCCCCCATACGTCGGGCGTTGGCGGGTTAGCTGCTTGAAACGGCACTCGGCCACGTGTAAGGTTATAGCTAACAAGGCCCTTTGGAGGCACACTATATGCCCGTAACATCCGCTCAGGTCGTGTCCCTGCACATCAACCCAGGCCATCGAGAACCGCTGCGTTTTGTGGACAGAGCCGAGTTCGTCGCGGGGAAGGGCATCGAGGGGGACAGGCACGCCACAGACAAACCTGAGCGTCGCGACTTCCAGGTGCTTTTAATCGACGAAGAGACCCTTCGCGACGTGAACGTCTCCCCGGGCGATGTGCGGGAGAACGTCACGACCTCCGGCATCGACATCGCGTCGCTACCTTTGGGACAGCTTCTCTCTCTGGGCCAGCAGGTCGTGCTGAGGATATCGAACCCGGCGGCGCCGTGCTCCCGAATGGAAGAGGTCCGCCCAGGGCTGCAGGCCGATCTGGAGGGCCGCAGGGGCATGCTCGCGTCAGTCGAGCAAAGCGGCACCGTTGTGGTCGGCGACACCGTGGCCCTGCTCTCGGAGGCCATCCAGCCGATCGGAGCCTCGGAACAGGCCTGACGCCCCTCCGCTACTTTACGGCGGGCGCGGCTCGCGCGCCTTGTGGCCAATTGTCGATATCTTCCTTGGCTTAACTCACCGCGTCGACCGTCGCATTGACCATGTCCTTGATGGACATGCACTCGCCTTCAGCGCGGCGTAGTGGGACGGGGTCGGCGACTGTTGCACTGGTAGCCTGACTGTCTGCGCGACGTTCGGCAAGAACTCCTCCCACAGTCGTTTGACACCCTTTGAAAGGGTCAACTATCATCGGCTCACAGATTCAGAATCAACTTCACTACCGCGACCGGAATGGAAACGATCACCCTATGAACAGCGCCGAAATACGAGAGGCCTTCCTGGCGTTCTTCGAATCGAAGGACCATCAGCGAGTTGCCAGCTCTTCTCTGGTACCGGTCGGCGACCCTACCCTGCTCCTCACAAACGCGGGCATGGTCCAGTTCAAGCCCTACTTCGCAGGCGAGTCGAAACCGCCCAACCGCCGGCTGACTTCGTCCCAGAAGTCTTTCAGGACCGTCGATATTGAAGAGGTCGGCGACAGCACCCACCTGACCCTTTTCGAGATGCTGGGCAATTTCTCCATAGGCGACTACTTCAAGAAAGGCGCTATCGAGTTCGCCCTCGAGTGTCTCGACTCCGTGATGGGCCTGCCGAAGGAAAAGTTCGCCGCCACGGTGCACGAGAGCGACGACGAAACTTTCGAGCTTTGGCAGCGGTCCGGTATTCCCGAGGACCGCATCTTCAGGTTCGGCGACGCCGACAACTGGTGGGGCCCGCCCATCCACGGCGCGGAGGGCCCGTGCGGTCCATGCGCAGAGCTGCACTACGATTTCGGCGCGGACAAGGGCTGTGGCGAGCCGGACTGCGGGCCCAACTGCACTCACCAGATGCCGGATGGAGAGGTGTGCGACAGGTACGTCGAGCTCTGGAATCTCGTCTTCATGCAGTACTACCACCATCCGGACGGCAGCCGCGATCCGCTGCCGGCAACCGGGATAGACACCGGCATGGGGTTCGAGCGCCTGGCGGTCGTCCTTCAGGGCGCCGAAAGCATCTACGAGACCGACCTGTTCACGCCTCTGATCGAGAAGGTCGCGGAGATCAGCGGCAAGAGCTACGGAAGCGACGCCGACACGTCCTACGCGATGCGGGTGGTTGCCGAGCACGGGCGGAGCGCCACGTTCTTGATCGCAGATGGGGTCGTGCCCGCGAACGAAGGCCGAGGCTACGTGCTCCGACGAGTCATCAGACGCGCCATCCGCCACGGAAGGCGGCTGGGATTTGAGAATGCTTTTCTCGGCGAGCTGGCGCGGGTGGTAGCCGACCAAATGGGCGACATCTTTCCCGAGCTCCGCAACCACGAGGAGTTCGTCCTTACGGTCCTAAAGCTCGAAGAGGAGCGCTTCCAGAACGCCTTCCAGAACGGGTTTGCCGTCCTCACGGACGCTATGGAAAAAAGCAATTCGCTGGCGGGGGACATCGCCTTCCGGCTCTGGGACACCTACGGCTTCCCGCTGGAGATCACCCAGGAGATCGCCGGAGAGAACGGTGTCGAGGTCGACGTAGAAGGCTTCGAGGCGGAGATGGCAGCCCAGCGGGAGCGGGCGCGAGCGTCGGCCCAGTTCAGCGGAGACCGCGCCAAGATCCGAATCTACGAGAGCCTGGGCGTGGGGTCGACGGCCTTCCTGGGATACGAGCAGTTGGCTGGTTCGTCGGTGCTGGTGGGATTGATCGCCGATGGCGAGCCGGTCGCCGAGGCCGCCGACGGCCAGGCGGTGGAGGTCGTCCTGCAGCAGACTCCCTTCTATCCGGAGGGTGGCGGTCAGATCGGCGACGCGGGCGAGATCGCGGGGCCATCTGGGAAGATAGCGGTCCACGATACCCAGACGGTGATGCCCGGGCTGATCGTTCACTTCGGCAAGGTAGCCCATGGCAAGGTGGCTGTCGGCGACGCCGTCGATGGCTACGTCGACGGTACCCGCCGGCAGGACACGGCCCGCAACCATACGGCTACCCACATGCTTCACGCGGCGCTGAGGCAGGTGCTCGGCGCCCACGTCCGGCAGGCCGGCTCGCTGGTGGCGCCGGACCGCCTGCGCTTCGACTTCAGCCACGTCGCCCAGATGACGGCGGAGGAGATTGAGCAGGTTCAATGGCTAGTCAACGAGCGAGTCCGCCAGAATGTGATGGTCCACAAGTCAGAGGACACCTACACCTCGGCCATCGAGAAAGGGGCCCTGGCATTCTTCGGCGACAAGTACGAGACCTCGGTCCGCCTGGTAAAGATTGCCAACGGCGAGACCTTCAGCTTCGAGGTGTGCGGCGGGACCCACGTCGAGCGGACCGGCGAGCTCGGCGCCGTGTACGTCCTCGGCGAGTCGAGCATCGGGGCCGGGATGCGGCGCATCGAGGCAGTCAGCGGTCGCGGCGCTGAACGGCTCATCCGCGATCGGTTCGCCGTCGAGAGCGAGCTGACGGCAGCCCTTCAGGCGCCGCTACCGGAGCTTGCCGGCAAGGTGCAAGGCCTGCTCGACGAGGTCGCGGAACTCCGAAGCAAGAACGAAGCCCTCCAGAGGGCGGCCTCGTTGCGGGACGCCGAACCGTTGCTACGAAAGGCGAGGAATTTCAACGGCGTGTCCGTGCTGGCCGAGAAGGTATCAGCATCGGACATGGACGTGCTGCGTGAAATGGGCGACTGGCTCAGGGACAAGTTAGGAAGAGGCGTGGTGGTCCTCGGGACCGTCGTCAACGAGCGGCCCAACGTCCTTGTCAGCGTCTCCCCAGACCTGGTCGCAGACGGCGTAGACGCCCGAGACCTGGCCCGTGAGCTGGGTAGTATCATCGGAGGCGGTGGAGGCGGTCAACCCCAGATGGCACAGGCCGGTGGCCGCGACGTCGGGAAGCTGGCCAAGGCACTCGCGCGCGCGCCGGAATTGGTGCGGGAGAAAAGCGCGGCGTCTTGAGAGTGATGGGGCTGGACGTCGGCGAGAAGCGCATCGGGGTCGCGGTCAGCGATCCCACGGGCCTGTTGGCCTCTCCCCTTCAGGCCATCAAGAGCACACCCGACTCGGACGATGTCGAATCGGTGCTGCGGATCGCCGCAGAGCAGGAAGTTGGGGAAATCGTCGTCGGAATGCCCCTGTCGTTATCCGGACGGGCCGGTCCGCAGGCAAAACGCGTGTCCGAGTTTGCCAGAACACTGGCGAGCCGCACATCCGTCCCGGTGGGCTTCGTAGACGAGCGCTACTCCACGGCGGAGGCCGAAAAGCGACTGCGCGAGGCGGGCAGACGTGCGGCAAAGGTGAAGGCCCGGGTCGATGCGGCGGCCGCCGCGATAGTCCTTCAGGCATACCTTGACTCCCGCTCGGCGATCGACCTGCGATGAACCAGCGACTACGGCCTTCTACACCGTAAGGTGGGCGGCCAGACCGAAGCCAATCAGCAGGCCGTCTCACCCATCGAACGCGCGCTGGGGTCGGACTTCTACGACCTGCATCCGGCAGTACGGCGGCACTA
>CAUZJF010000074.1:0-9369 GCA_963579975.1 Dehalococcoidia bacterium | reverse complement strand
CCAGGACGGCGTTGGCATCATCATCCGCGGTGGTGTAGCCCAGGGGGAGCACGGCTTGGGCACAGGCTCATCCGACACCTGGAAGACATTCGACCGGGCGTCCCTTGGCGAGCTACTGGAGGAGGGCGAGAGCCGGTCCGCGTTCGTCCTGAGGTACACACTTAGCCACCCCAACGCCGACACCATCATCGTGGGCACCACAAGGGCAGCTCACCTGCAAGAGAATATCGATGCCGCGATGAGAGGGCCGCTCTTAGCCGACGTTTACACGGAGGCCAAGCGCCGACTCGACGCGGCCGGAGAAAGCCCAGCCCCTGTGGATTAGCTTGCGCTCGCGGCGGAAGTATCGAAGACCGCATGACAAACACAAGGCTACCTATCGTGAACTGGCCAAGTTGCCTGGATTCCTCTAGATGATCACTCCCCCCTCCCGAACAGCTCTATAAGCCTTAACAGCATCCTCGCTACCCACCTGCTGGCCCCGCAGCCCTAGCTACTACCATCCACGGCTAAGCCCTTGTCCCCTAGGCTATACTGCCCCCAGAGGCAGAGGCAGAGGCAGAGGCAGAGGCAGAGGCAGGTGGTGGGTGTAACCTAACGGCTAGGAGTCCCATGGGGAATTAGGTACAACGGCGGGCACACAGAGATATATCCCACCTACCTCACAACAGCCTTATAAGCCCCAACAGCATCCTCGCTATTCATCCAACAGCCCAATCGCTTCCTCTAGATGATTAGCTGTAACCGATAGATATACTTGGGTAGTGTTCAGGCTGGAGTGTCCCAGTAGCTCCTGTACTACTCTGATGTTCGCCCCTTTTTCCACGAGCGTCAGACCGTTACTGTCGTCCCCAATGGGACGGTTTTGCTCCGCCACGGTGGTACAGTTTCTCTCCGCCCTTAACACTTCCCCGATCGGACGCTGAAACCCTCCCGTCTTTGGCTACCCTTCCAGGCCCCTGCGCAAATCACGGGAGGGATGTCGTAGGGCGGACGCGGTGGCTGTGGTGAATCTCCCGGGGTATATTTAACAGCAACGACATCGAACCGGAGGTTGTCTTGCAAGAAGGGATCGTACGCTACGGAATCATCAGCACCGCGCGCATCGCAATGGAGCGACATATCCCCGCCGGCCGCGAGTCGAATTCCTCGGAGATCGTGGCCATCTCCAGTCGCACTGAGAGTAGAGCCAAAGAGGCGGCCGAGGAACACGCCATCCCAAGGTGGTACGGGTCCTACGAAGCGCTGCTCGCGGACGCGGATGTGGATGCAGTCATCAATGCGCTCCCCAACTCGATGCATTACGAGTGGACAATCAAAGCCGCTGAGGCTGGCAAACACATCCTGTGCGAAAAGCCCCTGGCGGTGACGGTCGACGAGGCTCGAAGCATGATCGATGCCGCCAACGCGAACAATGTCGTACTGGTGGAGGCCTTCACACACCGTTGGAACCCCCACCTACGAACGGCGCGGGGGTGGATCAGCGAAGGCGCCATTGGCCATGTGACAAGCGTTCATTCGGCGTTAACGTTTCAGATCGCTCAGCCGCTCGGCAACATACGCTTCTCACCGGAGCTTGCCGGTGGCAGCCTAATGGACGCAGGCTGCTACGCGGTGTACGCGAGCCGCTTTGTGCTCGACGAAGAGCCCGTCCGGGCTACGGCGCTCACATACGACTCAGGAGATTTCGGAGTCGAGACTACGTTCAACGGCTTGCTGGAGTTTCCCAGCGGCGCCGTTGCTCACGTGGCTAGCAGCATGGAGGAGCCGGGCCGGTGCGAGTTTATCGCGATAGGCTCCGAGGGCCGCATCGAGGTACCGAACATGTTTGATGACAGCGGGCCGGTAGTCATCAAGACGGGCGATGAGGAGCGAGTCGAGGCTACGCCCGCACCGGACAGGTTTCGCGTTCAGCTAGACGAGTTCTCGGAGTGCGTGCTAACGGGCAAGCGGCCGGAGTTCCCGGCAGGAGATGGTCTGGCGAACACTGCGGCTCTAGTCGCGTTGCTGTCAGCGGCTAGGAGCGGCACGCTGGTGGGCGTAGAGCAAACCAATTAAAGGCGACCTCCCCACCACCCAACCCCTTGCCACAATCGCGAGAAGGGTTGTCGCAGGGCGTCTCAGGGCCAGCATGTAGCTTAGTCAGTACTAGCTGTTTCGACGGCGTCTGATGGGTGCTATTTCGCCCCAGAACGTCTTACGACCCTGCCTCGGGCTTGATACCAACGTCATCAAGCCGACGCTTGGCTCCTGCATACGTTTCAAGAGGCAGCGGTCCCTGCAGCACCGCGCTGACGTTCTCCTCCAGATGCGTTGGGTTCTTCGTGCCCGCGATGATCGTGTGTACACTCGGATGCGTCAACGTAAAGCGGAGAACGAAAGTGCTGCGGCTTTCTCCCTCGCCTTTAAGTTCCTCAAGCCCGGCTTCATCGAACTTTTGCCAGGTCTCCTCTCGACCATGCCCTTGTCCGGGTTCGCCCTTGGCCACTCCACCCCGAATCACGGTGCCGATCCCTGCTTCCGAGGACGAACTGAGACGCAGATAAGGCTTTTCAGCCGACGTCACCCAGAGGCGGAATTTCATGTGTAGAAAGTCCGACTTCACGGACCGTCCAGGGGGAGGTTGGCTGACGATCCCGGTGAATCTGCCCACCCAATTCGTCAATTCGTAGCTTCAGCTTTTCAACGGTGTGCCGGCGGTCCATTACCCTTCCCCATAACGCTCGTCATCACGCCCGGGGGCGTTGTACGGCTCGGCTTGCGTTGCTAACAGGACATGAAGAGGGGCCGTCTCCGTGCAAATTCGGGGAAAGGTGTCAGGCCGAACCGGTACTTGCCGCCCGCAATGGCGGGGCGACCTCGTCCTCTGACAGCGGATACGCCTCTTTTTGGTAGACCTGGAACCTAAAGTTCCAGTGGTCCGCTACGTACATCCGGAACTCGTCGTCGACCCTCACGGATACCGGGCGGGAGAAGAACTTCGCGGCGTCCAGCCCCACTGCCTCGGCCGATTCTCGGACACGGAAGTATTTCTTATTCGCAGTGAGAGTGCGCTTCAGGGTGCTCCTCGTCATGGTCGCGTCCCCAACGAACTTCTGTACATAACGTCCCTCCTGTGAGAAGAGTTGGACCCGGTCATTGCCACAGTCAGCCACATAGATGTCGCCGTGCCGGTCGACGGCGATGCCGCTGGGGCGGTTGAACTGCCCGTCGCCTGTGCCGGAGCTGCCGAGCTTGAAGATGAAATTGCCGTCCGAGTCGAACTTCTGCACTCTATCGTTGCGCCAGTCGACGACGTAGATGTCGCCCAGCTCGTCGACGTGGATTCCCCAGGGCATGTCGAGCTCTCCGTCCCCTGTTCCGTATGAGCCGAATTTGTTGAGGAAAACGCCGTTTTTGGTGAATTGCTGCACCCGGTGGTTCATCGTGTCCACCACGTACATGTTCTCGTCATAATCAAACGCGATCCCCGATGGGCGGTCTAGCTGGCCGTCGCTGGAGCCATGCTCTCCCCACTTACCAAGGTATTCTCCGAACCTGTCGTATATGGTGATCCTGTCGGTGCCCTGATCTGAGATATAAAGTATCTCGTCGCGGTCAACGATGATTTGGACGTGCCAAAGCAGCGCTCCGTCCTGAACTGGCCAGTCGCGATTCCTCTGGTTGCACTTGTACGAGGGCAAACGGAATCCGAAGCCGGGAGCGCCAAAGCTTCCCAAATCCTCGTCTTCCAGGTTGAGAATGGCGATGGGTCCCGCGTTGCCGGTGCACAGGGCGTACAGCCGACCCTCTTTGCCGATGGCAATGTCACGAGGCATGGACGTGTTTACGAAACCGCCAACCGACGTCACGTGGGGAAAGCTAGCTCTCAGAAGCGCATATGGCCTAGGCACGGTGAAACCCCTTTGGGCAATGTACAGTGCGTTAGGAGCGGACTGTGCATCGTCTTTACACTTGACGCAGATTCCTACGCAAACTGGAACTCCCTTACCGAAACTATCAGTTGCAGCATGCGAAGCACTCGAAACTCGCTCTCACGCCGCTCTGCCTCTGTACCGAATCGAAGCTCCCCATGCGCCCCAGCGTGTCTGAGCAAACCCTCGCGGGTGTCGTCGTCGGGGTCCACCCCCATCAGGTCGAGGCACGCCTCGACGAACTCTCCAGGAGGCAGTGACCTTTCGAGTGAAGCGAAGCGGTTCACGATTTCGCGGACGCCAGGGCTGTTCGGATCACCAACTTGCTCAGCCGCGAAGTTGACGCGATCATTCAGCGTTCCACCATCAATCCACTCCTGACCGGTACGCCATCCCTCAACGGTGAGCGGCTGCAACAATTGCTGTCCCATGGAGTTAGCGGCGCTGGTGAGGGTGCCGAAGTTGCGGTCCGGAAAGCGCTGTGTGCCCAGGAGCCTGGTGAGGCCGACGACCAGCTCGATTGGGCTCTTGACCACCTTGAACCGGGCTCTCTTGAAGAATTCCGAATTGAAGAGCACCTCCAGCATCGAGCGGATGTTTCCGCCGGACGCGAAGTAGGCGGCAGCCAGAGTATCGATCGCCTCGGGGTCCTGAGGCGGGGTCTCGTTCCACGAGGCCACCGCAGGCTCGTCGGCAACGAAGAAGTCGTAGAGGCGCCTTGAAATGAACCGAGCAGTGGCTGGCTGCCTGGCGATGATCTCGACGATGTCCTCGCCGTTAAAATCGCCCTTTTCGCCTAAAAAGCCTTTCTGGCTGTGGTCGTGCCCCCCTTCCCCGAAAACGAACCGGGTGGGATACCCGTCCCGCTTGCGGTCGACGAATGGGGTCAGGAACGTCCATCCAGTGAAGGCACGAGTCGCGCCCTTGACGTCTTCTTCGGTGTAGTTTCCTACCCCCATCGAGAAGAGCTCCAGTAGCTCCCGGCCGTAGTTCTCGTTGGGCTCTTCCTTCAGGTTCTCGTTGTTGTCGAGCCACATGATCATGGCCGGGTCTTTGGAGAGTTCGATCAGTATTGTCTTGAAGTCCGATAGGGCGTGCTTGCGGAACATCTCGATCTGTCCTCTAGAGGACAACGGGTGACCGACTTTGTCCCAGCCCGTGGGGAACACCTGGTGCCAGAAGAGGGCCATCTTCTCCCTGAGAGGCCCATCGCTGTTGATCATGAGAAACACCCAGTAGTCTGAAGGGATCCCTCCCATGGGGGTCGGGTAGTAGCGGTCGAACACGTCCTGAGGTACCTCAGGAAAGCGTTCCGGATGCAGTAGGTCATCGACGATAGCCCCATAGTCCGAGGCAGCGAGTTCCTCTAGCTGGTCTCGCGTTGCCCCAAATCCGGCGCGTCGCATCAGATGGGCCATGAGAGGGAGGTCGGTGGCAAGCACAGCCTTTCTCCTAGGTTGGCACTGGCCCGATACTATAAGCCCACAGATCGGTTTGCTAGGGCGACTGAGAGGCCGGTTCCGGCGCCAGCGGTTCAGCCGCGCACACTATTGCTTTGAATACGGTATGCGGTTGGGCGTCGTCACCATCACGCCGTGAACACGCCCCCTTCTACGGCGCGGACCCACGTCTCCTCTCACCTGATAACCGATCGACTCTGGATATCTTGAGCTGTATCATCGACGTCTCGCAGCAACAGGAAGGAGATCAGCCCACACGCCGACAGGCTCTGGGCAGAGCGGCTCCCTGTCCCAGCCCCAGAGGCACCTAGATGTAACTCCACACGAACGGGCCTCGGTTGGGGCGACTACGCCGCTTCAGCTAGCCGCTCCAACCAGTCGTTCAGGCCAACCACCCGGACTCCTGAGTGGAGCGAGAGAGGGGTCAATGGAGTCGGGGTGACTGGACTCGAACCAGCGACCTCGTCGCCCCGAACGACGCGCGCTACCGACTGCGCCACACCCCGAGTCCCTTGATTGTAGCGGTGAAGGGCCCACTCAGCAACTCGACTGCCGTGTGCCAATGGCCACCGGTCGATTTTCGCGCGAAGGAGGCCTTGGGACAGCGGTCGCGCGCGACAACCAGCCCCCAATGCCTCAACGTCTTCGAGCCGTCGCCGCTCAGAATGGCGACGACGCGGTCTCGACGCTACACCTTCGGGTAGGAGGGGGTGGCTACCCGCGTTCCGTCGGGCAGTTCCTCGACCGTGAAGTCGGCGAACAGCAGGGGCGCCTCGCCCTGCAGTATCTCGAGGATTTCCAGCGCGAGGCTCCGTATCTCCCAGTCGGCAAACGACGCCCCACGCATCCCGATGAAGTGCCTCCAGGCCCGCACGTTCGCGGTGACGAAAATCTTCGTCTCGGTGGCGTTGGGGAGGACGGCCCTCGCGGCCTGTCGTATCGCCTTCCGCCTGTCGCGCGACTCCGAAAAAAGGTCCTTCGGTAATGCCTTCTCAAGGGCGTCTACGAGAGCCTTGTATGCAGAGGACGCCGACTCCAGAGCCTGTTTGAGGATCGCTCGCGCCTCTTCCGTGCCTTCTCTACCCTCCACGAGTGCGGGGGGCAGCACGAATGGTGCTTCCGCCTCGTCGACAAAACGCTGGGACCTCTGGCTGTAGGCGAACCCGGCCCTGTGTCTAACGAGCTCGTGGGTGAGAGCGCGGGAAACGCCCGTGACGACGAAACCAAAGTTCACGTGTTCGAAGACGCTTCCGTCGCCTTTGGAGAGAAGGTTGTTTATGAAATCGGTGATGTCGCGCCTGCCCCTTCCGTAGCTCATGTAGCAGAGACGCGCCGATATTTCCACGACTGCAGAGGACTCGTCGTCGCCCGCGCGGATGCTCTCAGGGATCGGCGGGACCCCTTCCTCGTCCAGGAACTCGGCGACGCGGTCCCAGTCGATGGTCGTCCTGGTCACCAGGCGCACGTTTGGCTTTGAGACGTATTCCATACAGCCGTCCTTCGTACCTGATTCGATGGGGAGAGAGGGTATCACGCGACGGCGCGATCAGCCACCGGGAACGAGCCTCGAATGCGTTCGCGAATTGACAGCCCCACTACCCCACTATAGTCTCGCAGGCGAAAAACGAAAGCACGATGGAGGAACGAAATGGACCTTGGAATCCAAGGCAAAGTCGCCCTCGTCACCGGCGGAAGCAGAGGGCTCGGTCGACAGGCGGCGCTTTCTCTGGCTCGGGAGGGCGTCAACATCGCCATCTGCGGACGGACGCAGAGCACCCTCGACAGCACCGTGGAAGAGCTTGCAGGGCTCGGCGCGTCCGCGATTGGCGTGGTCGCGGACGTCTCGGACACGGCAGCCGCGCAGCCGCTGCACGACCGCGTGGTGGCCGATCTCGGACCGGTCGACATACTCGTGAACAACGTGGGCGGGAGCATCATCCGGACCGACATCACAGGAACGTCCCTCGAAGACTTCGAGGCCACCTTCGACCTCAATGTCTTCGGCAGCTACGCCCTGATGAAGCTGGCCGTCCCGCACATGAGGGACCAAAAATGGGGACGGATCATCAACATCGCGTCGGTCTGGGGCCGGGAGTACGGAGGCAACATCTCCTACGTAGCCGCTAAAGCGGCGTTAATCGGCGCCACCAAACACGCCGGAGTGACCCTTGCCAAAGACGGCGTTCTGGTCAACAGCGTCGCCCCGGGCTCGACGTTTGTGCCGGGTGGCGGCTGGGATACGTACCAGCAGAACAACTCGCCTGAGGTGGTCCAGGACTTCATCGACCAGAACCTGCCGATGGGCCGTTTCGGCTGGCCCGAGCCCCTAGGAGACCTGGTGGCGTTCCTCGCCTCGGACCGCGCAGGCATGATCACTGGCGCATGCATCCCAGTCGACGGCGGACAGGGCTACTCGCTGATCTAGACAGATTCACCACGGAGCACACGGAGATCGCAAAGAAGAGAAACAACATCTTGTCTCTGTGGTTAACTCTCGGTTGCGGCCAGCTCAGCCCTCAGGTTCGGACTGCTGAGCACGTCGCGGTTCACCAGGTTCTCAGGCATCGCGCCTTGGAATACTCGAACGACCTCGCCTGCCGCGCGCTGCTCCAGCTCGAGTGTAGCCTCCTGGGAGTAGAAGGCCGTGTGCGGCGTGACGATCACGTTGTCGAGCTGGATCAGGCGATGGTCGAGGGCCGGCTCGATGTCCACGAGAACGTCCAGGCCGGCTCCGGCAACCTGGCCCGACGTCAGAGCGTCGTAGAGGGCGTCCTCGTCGATCAGCGGCCCGCGGGCCGCGTTGATCAAGAAGGAGTCTGGTTTCATCCGCGCGAGCT
Source organism: Dehalococcoidia bacterium (assembly GCA_963579975.1). Lineage (GTDB taxonomy): Bacteria > Chloroflexota > Dehalococcoidia > Lucifugimonadales > CAUZJF01 > CAUZJF01. The sequence goes on along the minus strand of CAUZJF010000074.1, from coordinate 1,158 downwards.
CTTCCCGCCCGATCAGGTTCGTGGTCTCGTGCGTGAGCGGAGAATGAACGGTGACGAAATCCGACTGGCTAAGCAGCTCGTCCATGCTGACCAGCTTGACGCCGAACTCGGCGGCACGGTCTTGCGAGACAAAGGGGTCGCTCGCCAGGACATCCAGGCCGAAGGCGCCCGCCTTCGCGGCCACGGCTTGTCCGATTCTGCCAAGGCCGATGATGCCCAGCTTCTTGCCGCCCAGGCGCATGATTCGCATGTCCAGGCCTGCACTGCCCCAGCCTCTGGTCTTCGTCGCCCGATCGAAGAGGACGATGCGGCGGTTCCACGCCAGCAGCAGCGCCAAGACGTGGTCCGAGACCTCTGGGACGCAGTAGTCGGGGACGTACGTCACGGCGATGCCCAGTTCTGTCGCCGCGTTCAGGTCGATGTTGTCCACGCCGACGCCGTAACGGCTGGCCACGACGCACTTCTCCGCCGCCCGCAGCACGTTGGAGGTCACCTTCGCGAAGCAGAACAGGATTCCATCGGCGTCGCGCGCCAGCTCCAACAGGGTCTCTTCGCTCACGTCGGGCGCGATGACCAGCTCCGCGTCGGCGGCCGCCAGCACCTCTCGTTCAGGCTCGACCGACGGCCAAACGTAGTCGGTTACGAGGACTCTCTTCGTCATGACGGGTCTCCTGAACGGTATGGTGGGATGATACCGGGAGGTAGCCTAGCAGGTCTCGTGGACCGAAAGCATCTCCTCCGGCCGGGTCATAGGTATGTTACTCATCTGAGACCCCCTAACGGCCAGGATCGGGTCGGCTACCTCCAGTCTACGACGACCACCTCGTAGATCTCCAGACGCGCCACCGTGAAGCTCACGTTCGTCGCGTCTTCCGTTGCTTCGATGGTCTTCGTCCCGTCGAAGTCCGGCGACAGCACCCTAACCTTGTCGAGCGAGCTTCCCTCGGGCTTTCGGAGCGTGACGGTGATCCCCTCCACACGCCTCGCCGTCTCGAAGTTCATTAGATGAAGGATAGTTGCGCCGCTCTTCCGAGTGAGGTTTATCACCACCGTGGAAGGGGCATCGACCTGAACCTGCCAATCGTCCCGGAGGGCGTAGGCCAGAGCCTCCTTGATCACCTGCAAGGGCCCCGGCGACCCGCTTCGGTAGAAGTCATC
>CAUZJF010000073.1:0-9379 GCA_963579975.1 Dehalococcoidia bacterium | reverse complement strand
AGGCCACGGCGACCCAGGGTGTAGACGTGGTCGTGCTCAACGAGTAGCAGCACGCCAGGGTCGCCAATGGCGACCCTGGCGTGCAGGGTCCTCTGGAGCTCGAGAGCAGCGGCGTAGTCGATGCGGCCGGCATCGACAGCGTAGCAGGTAGCAGGCATCGAGCACAGCGTACCGCGTTTCGGACGGCTCGGTCTAGGTAAATCCGGTTAATCGCTCGGATGGCGTGCTTCCAGAAACCGTTGCGTCTCGTCACATTCTGTCGCATCGGAAGAACGCGAACACCTTCGGGGCTGGCTGAAGAAATCCTCCTTCCCTTGCGCTAGCTCAGGATAGGTTCAATCTTCCAGCGGAGGGGCAAGAGGTTAGACGCCCTTTGGTGTGCGTTCATTCCTCAGGCTGAGCGACCACGGGTTTAAAGGCGTCCATGTTCGGCCTCGCTGGGCGCCTCGAGCTCGGCCAGCGCCAGAATCTTGACGTGGGGCTCGCCGTGGTGCTTCGTCCTCAGGATGAGGTGGCCGTTCTTGACCTCGCCCATCTTCAGGGCGGCGTTGTATCCGGTCCCCGTGCCGATCTCCAACACGTGATGTCCCGGACGAAGATCGAGGTTCTCAAGCATGTAGGCCATCGCCGATGGCCCCGTCGCGGAGCTGAGAGACACACCGTCCAGGCTCCTCGTTATGAATCCTTGATCCTCATACACGCTGGCGACAGGAAACTCTGGCAGGAACAGGTGCCTCGACACTTGGATCCTCAAGCTGCGCTCTGCGCTTGAGCTGCTCTGCAAGCGCGTTCCGCAGCGCCGAGGTGGAGCCCACAGTGTTGAGGTCGTCAATGCGCGATCTGTCGTTCATGAGTCGAGAGCTACGATCCCCTCTGACCCCGTCACACCGAGAGTCCGACCTTTGGAGCGAGAAGAACGGGCCGCTTAGATAGGGTTTGCGCAAACCCCTTAACGCCCAAGACCGGACCCCTTCGTCAGCGTCCGGCCCCAAGCTCCTGCCTCACAATCTCCGTCCCTTTGACCATCGCTTGAAGCTTCAAGACCGTGAGCCACCTGGGTAGCTGGAAGAACCCGCAGTCGGGGCTGACGTACAGTTTCTCCGGGGCGACGTACTTGAGAAGCTCCCTGATTCGCTCGGCCACGTCCTCCGGCGTTTCCACGTAGAAGGACTTGATGTCGATGACGCCACCGCCGAGCTCCCGGTCGATGCTGAACTCCTTCCAGAGGTCGCTCTCAAGCATCTCGCGGTTAGCGAATTCTAGGACCAACTGCTCGGCTCTCACCTCCAGCAGGCCTGGAAACATCCACCGGTAGGTTCGTTTCCCACGCGGTCTGCTGCCCAGGTTGCCGAAGCACACGTGTAACGCGAGCTTGGCGTCGACCCCCTCGACTGCCGCGTTGTACAGATTGACCCATTCGTCGAGCTCCCCGGGCACTATCGCGAACGAAGGCTCGTCGAGCTGGATGAAATCGGCGCCGGCTTCGACCAGGGCCTTCAGCTCCTTGTTGATCACGGCGGCGAACTCCCAGGCCAGGTCCAACCGGTTCTTGTACACCTCCCCCGGGCGTATGTGGATCGTGATGGTTAAGGGCCCGGGACAGGTGACTTTGATAGGCTTCTCCGTGTGCTCCCTGGCGTACTTGAACTCCTCGACGATGCCGAGCCCGTCAGGTACAGTGACCTTTTCGGCCGCTTGATATCTGGTCGGGGAGTCGTAGCCATACACGCCGGTCTTACGGAGTGGAGGCTCGTTCACCAGGCCCGACATTCGGTCATAGAAGCCCTGTACGAAGAAAAAGCGGCGCATCTCACCGTCGCTGATGATGTCTATCCCCGCCCGCTCCTGGTCCATCATCGCAATGTTAACCGCGTCGTCGTAGGTCTCTCGAATGTCCGTCAGGCCGTAGTTGCCCTTTTCGATCTCTTCGAACGCCGTCCACAGCCAGCTCGGTGTCGCATGGCTACCGATCACCGTCGTTGGGAGTAGGGGCAAAGGTGTGTCTGGCATCTGTTCACTCCTTGGGCTGTCAAACGTCGCAATTATATAGCACCGTCGCTGACCTAGGCCCCGTTGCGGCCTCCATATGAGGGCCCTATAATGAAGCTCCGACGACGCAGCCGGACAGAGTATGAGTGACGATACAGAGAACAAGCCGGTTACGAGACGGCAGTTCCTGGGCACCTTTCCCGGGAAAGTAGCGGCAGGCCTCGCGGCGGCGGCCATCGGCGGTAGCACACGGCTATGGCCGAAACGCCGGTCTCGGCCCCAGCCGCTCCCTAAGGGCTCGATTTTCACCCCTGCGAAGAACCCGCGAAACCGGCTGTGACAGGAGGACTTGATGCACCAGACCGGAAGGCCGACGGCCCTTGCCGACGCTTTGATTCCGAAGGGCACCGTAGCAGCCAACGTGGCCCTGGATGCCGTGCTGATCGTCGGGTTCGCGGCTTTGACCGGGCTGTCGGCGAAGATTGCGATCTACCTGAACCCCGCCGTTCCGATTACCGGACAGACGTTCGCGGTGCTTATGACCGGCGCCGTCCTGGGCAGCAAGCGAGGGATGGCCAGCATGCTCGTCTATCTCGGCACGGGAATCGCCGGAGTCCCGGTCTTCGCTCCTTCGGGCCCTATTGCGCACTCGAGTCTCGGATACCTCATCGGGTACCCGGTGGCAGCTCTCATAGTCGGACTCCTCGTCGAACGGGGATGGGGACGAAACCCCGTCAAGCTCGCCGCGGCGATGTTCTCGGGCGAGGTCGCGATCTATGCTTTCGGGCTGCCGTGGCTGGCCTTCTACATACCAGCCGCCGAGATGGTCGACAGGACCCGGCTCGCAGTCGTATATGACTGGGGCCTCGAAGGCTTCATCGTCGGTGACACCATCAAGCTGGTGCTGGCAGCGTCGGGCGTGCCGTTGGTATGGGCCGCGATCAGACGGTTGAAGGGCGAGGACGAGCCGACCTAGCCTCGGTCGACTACTCCCCTTCTGCCGCGTGCATCTCGACCGTTTCGCCTCTCGGCGCCGGCTCGGTCAGTCCGTAGCCACCCGCCTTCCGACGGTAGACTACGTTGTGACGGCTGGCCTCGCCGTTCAGGAAGAAGAAGAAGTCGTGGTCCAGAAGCTCCACCTGCTCTACCGCATCCTCGGGAAACATCGGTTTCGTCTCGTGGCTCTTCAGCCGGACGATGGAGCTTTCATTCTCTTCGACTTCGGCGGGTAGCATCTCGTCTTCGACGGCCAGCGGTTCTTTCAGCATCGCCGCCTGATGCCGCCTGCGATAGTAAACCCTGTCTTTCCAGTCCCGAATGCGACGAGCCAGCGGGTCGTGTGTGCGATCGATCGCCGAGAACGGGTCGGACCCTTTTTCTTCGACCCGGAGTACGGTCCTGTCGGCGGTAAGGGTCGTCTGGACGACGTATTTCGTCTCAGTCTGGCCCGTGGCCTCGTAGGTCACCGCGGCCGTTGCCAAACGCAGGTTGGGTAGCGTGCCGACAATCCTTCTTAGCCTCTTCTGAACGTACTCCCTCGTCTTTTCGGTAATAGCGCCGTCGATGTGTCTGAAAGTGACCTGAATCTCGGTCGCCGTCTGTTTCCGAGCCATTATTCCTCCGATGGCGTAGCTTTGCCTCTCAGTCCCACGAACGCCATCCGCCTATGTCATTGCAAACGTGGAGCCTGCGCTCGTTTTGGTTACCTCTATCCTAACCGGAAACGAATCCTTTACTTCCTCGATATGTGTGATCACGATGATCTTCTGGAAGTCGGATTGAATCGATTGAATAGCTTCCTTCAGGCGCTCCTGTCCAGCGATGTCCTGCGAACCGAAGCCCTCGTCGATGAAAAGGATTGGAAGGGGGGCTCCCGACCGCCGGGCCAGTAGCTTCGAGAGGGCGATACGCAGGGCGAAGTTGATCCGGAACGCCTCGCCGCCGCTGAATGTCTCGTAGCTCCTCGTACCGACCTCGTCCGATATTTTGATGTCGAGCTCTTCGGAAGGCAGTCCCATTCTGCGCTCGCGCCGGCCCTCGGTAAGCTGGAGTTTCAAGAACATCCTGTTTTCGGTCAGGCGGCCCAGAATCTCGTTGGCGTCGTCCTGAAGCTGAGGGATCGCCATTTCTATGATGAGCGCCTGGACGCCGTTCTTTCCAAAGGCTACGGTCAGCTCGTCGTAGACCGCCTTTTCGTCGGCGTTCCGCCGCCTGTGTTTCTCGAGGTCTCGCAGCTCCCGCTCCTTCTCACTGATAGACGCGAGCTGCTCCTGGATGACCCGCTGCTCGACCTGCCTGTCCTGCCGCTCTTTGTCGAGCGACTGGAACCGCACCTGGGCCTGGGCCAGCTCCGATTCGTTGTTCGGAAGGGCTTTGATGATCTCCGACAGTTCGGTGCGACGCGCCATGTCCTGTTCGATCTGCTCTCGGCGCCGGTCGAGGATATGGCCTACACCGTCGACGGCCGCCCTCTCGTCCGGCGCGTTCCTGGTTGCCTCGGCCAGCTTGGTGTGCAGTTCTGCCGCAGGTTCCAGGCACGCCACCTTTCGTCGCGTTTCTTCGTGCAACTCTGCATCGTAGCGGAGAGCAGTCATACTTGCGTCGAGTCCCGAAAGCTCGGCGGTTTCGGTCTGGGCGAAGCCGTTCCTGTCCAGCTCCGCCTGCTTCTGGGCCAGATCCGCGCGGGCGGGACCGAGCTCGCGGGCGGCCTGCTGGGCCTCGGTCTCATCACGCTGCCCTGCTGCCAGGCGCGACTCGAGGTCCGATCTAAGGCGTCTGAGCTCCGCCTCCTGTGAAGCGATAGTAGACCTGAGGTCCTCGCACCTGGTAGCAAGCGCTTTGCGCTCGTCGTCCTGCTCGTTGAAGCGCCGCCTCGCTTCCTTTCCGGCCTCGGCGTACTCCCGGCGGAGGTGTTCCTGGCCCTCGTCTCCAAGGGGTTGTCTGCAGACCGGACAGTCGGCCTCGCCCTGCTTGAGGATGTCGAATCTCTTGCGGGTCTCTTCCATCTCCAGTCGGAGCGAGGCGTTGGACTGCTCTAGAAAACCGACTCGGGCCGCCGCTTCTTGTTGCTCTTTGCGCTTCAGCTCCAGCGCCGATTCGAGACTGTCGAGACCGTCTCGTTCCCCGGTGATCTTCGCTACTTCCGATGTGATCGATGGGAGCCGGCTTGCCAACGGCTCCAGGCGTTGGGTTATCTGGTCGCGGAGCTGGTCGACGGACGACGCCATCCGCTCGCGCTTGACCGCCACGGCCTGTTCGACCTGGGCGCGCTGTCTGCCGAGCTCTGCCACTTGCAGCGCCACGGCCTGAAGCCTGTCCAGCGCCGTTCGGACCTGCCGCAGCTCTTCGAACTGCTCGCGTATCGAGGTTTCGTTGGCCAGTGTACTCTCGTAGTCGCCGAGCTTCGTTCGATGGGCCTCCAAACGGAGCTCCAGATCGGCCGTTTCGGACCGCGAGGCTTCCAGCCGGCTGTTCAACGAGTCCAGCTCGCTCTTGCTGCTTTTAAGGGAGTCCACCGTCGCCCTCAGACGCTCGACGCTCGCTCGTTCGGTTTCGACGGCGGGAACGACACGTCCCAGGTCCTGATTGACGCCGGTCAACTTCGATTCCAGTTCGTTTTTGGCTGCGATCTCCTGGCGTCTCAGCATGATGGCGCTGTCCGTTTCCCGGACCCGGTCCTGCGCTTCCTGGCTTCTCGCCTTGGCCCGCGCCTCGAGGACCGCGTAGTAGGAAAGATCAAGGACCTCCGCGAGCCGCTCCTTACGCTTTGCCGGCGTGCTGGTCGTGAAGTTGTCCGCCCGCCCCTGGAGCAGGAAAGCGGTGTTCACGAAGGTCTCGTAGTCCATGTGTAGGAGCTCTCTGAGATCTGCTTCGGTCTGGCGGACGGTGTTTCCCGTCACCGCTCGGAAGCCATTGTCAGAGGAAATGTGGTGCTCGAGGAGGGTCGTGTTGCTGCGGCCTCCGACGCCACGAGAGAACCTGCGGCTGACACGGTGACGCTGGCCCCGCGCAAGGAACTCCAACTCGACTGCCATGTCCGTGGCGCCCTGGTGTACGAGCTCGTCGTGCGTCCGAGCCCGGGACTCACCCCAGAGGGCCCACGTCATGGCGTCCAGCAGGGCCGTTTTGCCGTGGCCATTCTGGCCGCACAAACAGGCAACGTGGATGTTTTCGAGGTCCAGGGTCGGGACGTCGTCTCGGTAGCACATGAAATTCTTGAGGGTGAGCTTAACGGGGATCATCGCTCAGTATCTGCTGTAGATGCGTTGATTGGGCCGCCTCACGAACGCCGACCGGCGAGGCTGCGGAGTACGGCGGAATTCGAGCCGCCGTGACTAGCCCAACGACGCCGATTTAGGGATTGATACGGTTGAGCCTAGCTCACGGAACACCCAGTAAATCGAAGTGGCCCCGCCAAGCTCTATTCGATCGTTGTCGCGGAGTCTTTGTCCTCGCCTTCCAATAGTTCCCCATTAACGAAAGTGCCGTTCCGGCTTCCAAGGTCTTTTATCCAATGCCCGTTGCGGTCACCGCGAATTCCGGCGTGCTGCCGGGAGACCTCGGCGTCGTCGACAATGATGTCGTTCGACGAGGCCCTTCCGATAAGGGCCAACTCGCTGTCCAGCTGTATCTTGCGACCGTCATCCGGGCCGCCGTGGGCCCAGAGTATAGATTTCGGACCTGCCAAGACCGACTCCTGATGGTCGACGGGACCCGGACGTCGGATCACCGACCTGGTCGCGATTATATTTGCCACTCGACCAGCGGTCAACAGAAAAATCGATGCTCGGAGTCGCGGGCGCACGGTCGCTTACGAGGATGTCAACACACCGTTCGGACGGTCTGTTCCGGCTATAATGTCCGTACGCCACGGAGCCGCCGGACGAGTCTGCGGGACGTGGCTGCGGAAAGTTCCAGATGAAACACAAGTGAGAGGGATATGGTCAAACTAGGAAGCGGCGACCACGTTTACGAAGCGTTAGGTGACAATTGGGGCAGCCTGCCGGAAGGTTGGAAATATCAGGAAGGCACCGCAGTTGCGGTCGACTCGAAGGACAACGTCTATGTGTTCAATCGCGGCGGCCACCCCATCATCGTCTACGACCGCGAGGGCAACTTCCTCCGCTCGTGGGGAGAGAGCGTTTTCAATGGTGTCCACGGCATCTCCATCGACCCCGAGGACTCCGTGTATTGCACCGATCATCTCGACCACGTCGTTCGAAAGTTCACTAGTGACGGCAAGCTGCTAATGACGCTTGGGCGGGCCGGCGTGTCCGGTGGCCCGACGATGAGCGGGGAGCCCTTCAACAGGCCGACGCACACAGCCGTCGATCCAAGGAACGGCGACATCTATGTGGCCGACGGCTACAGCAACGCCCGCGTTCACAAGTACTCGCCCGACGGCAAGCTGCTCTTCTCCTGGGGTGAGTCAGGCACCGACCCCGGACACTTCAACATCGTTCACAACATCGCCGTTGACGACGACGGTTGGGTATATGTCGCCGACCGCGAAAACCGCCGGATTCAGGTGTTCGACTCCAGGGGCAAGTTCGAGACCCAGTGGGTCAACCTGTCCCGGGCTGCGGGAGTCTGCCTTGGCCCCGCCGGCAGTGGGCTCGTATACGTCGGAGAGTACTTCGGCGGTCAGGCATCTAACTCGAACGCCACGCGGGTGGGGCCTCGCGTAACGATATTCAATACCGCCGGCGAGGTCCAAGCCCGCCTGAGCCAGAACCCGTCGGGCGTCGAAGCGGGACGCTTCTACTCTCCCCACGGTCTGGCCGTCGATTCGAGGGGCGACATCTACGTGGCCGAGGTGTCCTACGCCGAGTACGGTATGCACATGGACCCACCAACGGAGCTTCGTTCCTTCCAAAAGCTCGTCAAGGTCAGTGCGTAGGTCTCGCGCCTCCGGGATATTCGTCGTAGGGGCGGGTCTCAGACCCGCCCGCCGTTGACTAGACGCACCGTCCGACCCGGTGGAGGTCCACATGGCTAGAAGCAAGAACGTCGACTCCTGGATCTCCGAGCTCGATCCCGAACATCGAAAGATCGCAGGGAGGCTCAGGGACCTGATTCTCGACGCCGAGCCTGAGCTAAAGGAGTCGATCAAGTGGAGCAACCCGGCATACGAGAAAGACGGCAACGTCTGCTATCTGGCGTGCAACGACAAGTACGTGACGCTGGGGTTCTTCAACGGCGCTGCCCTGAACGACCCGGAGAGCTTGATCGAAGGGACGGGGGCCAAGATGCGCCACGTCAAGATCTGGACGGTGGCAGACGTCCCGGAGGAACAGGTGACGGCCTGGGTGAAGGAAGCAGTGGCGCTGAACCAACCGGCTGAGCGATGAGGGAGCAACACCGCGAGATTGATCCTCTCGAACACAGACGCAGAGCGCGTCTCAAACCATCAGTGGCTCTACTACCAGCTTGGGCCAGCCAAAGTCGTGATCTAGGTTACCGACGAAGGAGTACGGAGGAGGATAAAAAGCTGAGGGCGCTAAGGGCAACGACTACCAGATTCTGAATTCCGAGGGCTGGCCCCCAGAGCCATCCGGGACGCCTCTTTAGAGGACACCACTCTCACTACCTCGAATGTGGCCAAGCCCTCCCAGCTGCGCGTCCACACGTCGATCAGGCTTCTGTCGTCGCACTCCATCAGTTGAAAACAGCGGTCAAACTCGTCCGAGACCCAGCTATCCACGTAGGCGAGATCCTCGGGCAACGACCGGCCCAGTTCCTCCACCCGCTCGTAGATTCTCCGCGCATTCGCGGGATCGAACTTCTCGATGACCATGAATCGCATGAACACTCCTCCGTCCCCACGAGGGTTATCGTAAGGCAATTGGGCATTGGGGGGGGGTATCCCCAAACCCCAACACGAGCAGACGCTCCTCTGGAATCCTTCGGATCAGGGTTTGCGCTGCAATACCAGCGATGTGTTTCCCTTCCGGCGCTTGCGGCTCACGATGCGTAGGAGCTTTTGTGATTGAACGTGCTTCGCGACGCGTGTTGCCGCCGTCGAGGTGGACGTGACCAGTACCTGGGCGTCGGACGCGAGCAGCTCGGCGGCCTCGGTCAGGAGCGCCGCGTGCACGGCTGGGGGCGCCGACTCTCTGAGAACGCCAAGCACGAGGTCGGGCGACGGACTACCAGCATAACTGAGTCCGATCTGGTGGAACGCGGCGATGCGCTCCTCAGGACAGCCGTTGCGAAGGAGGTTCGTTGTCGAGTACCGGAGCGCCAGCAGGTCGCGGTCTGCTAGGGCGATGCTCTCCGGCGCCAGGGTCTTCCAGAGCGCCACTGGAATGTGTCCGACGCCTGGATTGAAGACTATAACGCGATTCGGTTCGGCGCCCTTCATGTCGGCGAGAGCGTCCATGAGCAGGCG
>CAUZJF010000072.1:0-9389 GCA_963579975.1 Dehalococcoidia bacterium | reverse complement strand
CATTAGCATCCAGGAAGTTGCCGAGCCCTACATCCGCAGACGTGCCATCCGGCACTTGGAGAAGGGCCGGGTTGTCTTGTTCGCCGCGGGCATCGGCAACCCCCATATGACCACCGACACCGCAGCCGCCCTGCGAGCAGTCGAGATCGGTGCATCCGTGCTACTCATGGCCAAACATGAAGTCGACGGGGTATACGCGGCAGACCCTAACCTCCATCCCGACGCGGTGAAATTCGACTTCCTGACCTACGACGATGCCTTTGACAAGCGGCTGCAGGTGATGGACACGACGGCTCTTTCGCTTTGCATGGAAAACAAAGTCCCCATCGTTGTATTCGACCTTTTCGAGCCCGGGACCCTGGAGCGCATCATTCGAGGGGAGCGTTTGGGGTCGTTGATAGCCGAGGCACGCCCCGACTGATCGCTCTGCTCCTACCTTGAGCGGACCCGTATCCGACGCTCGTACAACATCATTCACGTCCGAGGTGAGCATGAGATGGTTTCTGAGCAAGAGGTCATGGCCGACACGAGTGCCAGAATGCAGAAATCACTCGACGCCTTTGCTGCTGAAATGCGTGCGATCCGGACCGGTCGTGCCAACCCTTCGTTGGTCGAGAACTTGATGGTGGACTACTACGGTACTCCGACGCCCCTGAATCAGCTCGCGTCCATTTCGGTGCCCGAGGCCCGAATGCTCGTCATCCAGCCCTGGGACAAGAAGTCCATCCCAGACGTCGAGAAGAGCATCCTCAAATCAGAGTTGGGGCTCACGCCGAACAACGACGGCGAGACGATCAGGATCGGCATTCCGACGCTGACCGAGGAACGTCGTCGTGATCTGGTGCGACTCGTCGGCCGGAAGGTCGAGGACTCCCACGTCGCCGTCAGGAACATTCGACGGGACAGTCTAGATCTCCTTCGAGACATGGAAAAGGAGAAAAATCTCTCCCAGGACGAATCGAGGCGGGCCCAACAAAAATTACAAGAGTTGACCGACTCCTTCATTCAGATAATCGACGACCAGGGTGCTCGGAAGGAAAAAGAGGTGATGGAGGTGTGACGGAGCAAGTCTCTTTGTCGACCGGCGCTGTGCGCGACCATGACGATGGTCCGATGCCGGGCCCTCCGACCCACGTGGCCGTCATCATGGACGGAAACGGCAGGTGGGCGGTTAAGAGAGGCCTGTCTCGCGCCGAAGGACACCGCGCGGGCCTTGAGAACGTTAGGCCCGTGATCAAGCATTTCGTCCGAGCCGACGTCAAATATGTGACCCTGTTTGCCTTCTCAACGGAGAATTGGACCAGACCCGCCGCGGAGGTCGAGTCACTGATGGACCTCCTGGGAATTGCACTGCGCGTCGAGGTCCAGCCGTTGCACGAAGAGGGAGTACGCTTCAGACACATCGGCCGGCCCGATGCTCTGTCAGCAGGCCTTCAGAGGGAGCTTCTGAGGGCCGTTGAGCTAACCAGAGAAAACACAACCCTGACACTGAGCATTGCCGTCAACTATGGCGGGCGCGCGGAAATGATCGAGGCAGTGCGCGCGATGGTGGCCGACCACCTCGAACCGTCCGAGATTACCGAGGAGGTCTTTGAGCGGTACCTCTACACCGTCGGACTGCCCGACCCCGACCTGATCATACGGACAGCTGGAGAAATGCGGCTCAGCAACTTCCTGCTGTGGCAGTCGGCCTATTCCGAATATTACTCGACCCCGGTGCCCTGGCCGGCTTTCGACGAGAACGAACTCGACAAGGCGTTGAACGCCTTCCGCCAACGTCGTCGACGCTACGGTGGCGTCATCCGGGACTAGCCGCGCCGTGCTGGCGGCCCGATCCCCAGATCGCCTGCGTTATCCGCGCCTAGCAGATGCGCTGAGGGCGGGACCACTCCGGCTGATATCCCCTGGTCCGATACCTAGCCAAGCATATCTATCCGCCGCTTTTTTCAACTCTCTGTAGCGGAGTCCATAGCAGGAATGACATGACGGCGCGCCTGGTAACTGCTGCTATCGGCCTGCCTGTACTGGCCCTGGCGATATGGTTCGGTGCGGCCTGGTTCTCAGCCCTCGTGGCTGCGGCAGCAGGATTGGGCGCCCTGGAGTTCTGCCAACTGGGGGAACGGTGGAGACGACGCCCAATCCCGGCGCTCTCCACCGTTTGGGCTGTCGCACTAGTGGCCGGCGCCTATCTGGTTTCATCCGGCGATTCTGGCGCCGAGGTCCTTCTGGTCGTGGGAGGCGCGTCGGTGGCTATCCTCCTCTGGGTAGTCGTCCGTATCCGGCCGAAGGCAAGCGTCGCAGACTGGGCCGTCACGTTGGGTGCGGTCATGTATTCAGGCGGGCTGCTGGCCCACGCACCACTATTGAGGGGGCTCGCGGACGGCCGCGAATGGGTCTTCATCGTCGTTCTGGTGACCTTCGCGACGGACACAGCAGCCTTTTTCTTCGGCCGGAGCCTGGGCAGGACCCCTCTTGCCCCTCAGGTCAGCCCCGGGAAGACCTGGGAAGGGGCTGCGGCCGGTCTCGTGGCGGCGACCGTGGCGGCGCCGGTGCTCGCCGGGGTCTTTGGTCTGGATGTCGCGGTACCGGGAGCCGTGACCCTGGGGGTCCTGATGGGCGTGGCCGGACAGGCCGGAGACCTCCTCGAGTCGAAGTTCAAACGAGCCGCCGGAGTCAAGGACTCCGGGTGGGTTCTACCCGGTCATGGCGGAGTGCTCGACAGACTCGATTCAATTGTGTTCAACATAGTCCTCGTGTATCATTTTGTAATGTGGCCCGCATCATGAAGGGACTCGCGGTACTGGGCTCGACGGGCTCAGTCGGAACTCAAACTCTCGATGTGGTACGGTCTTACCCCGACCGCTTTCGCGTGGTCGCTCTCGCGGCTCGAACGAGCCTGGCCTCCCTCGAATCGCAGCTCCGTGAATTCAGTCCCAAGCTCGTGTCTTGCGATGGGACGGCCGAGGAGAAGGCGCCACTTCTCTCCAACGGGTGCACGGAATCTACGATGGAGGACATGGTACGTGACCCCGACGTCGACCTGGTCGTATCGGCTACCGTTGGAGACGCCGCCCTCGGCCCGACTCTCGCCGCGATCGAAGCAGGCAAGAAGGTCGCCATCGCGAACAAAGAATCGGTGGTGATCGCCGGCGGCCTCCTTACCGATCTTGCCAAGAAACACAACGTCGAACTGCTGCCGATCGACAGTGAACCCAATGCCATCTGGCAGTGCCTCCAGGGGGAGCATCAAAAAATCAGACGGCTGATCATTACGGCTTCAGGCGGCGCCTTTCGCGACACACCACCCTCTGCGCTGGTTTCGGTAACTCCCGAGCAGGCGCTGAACCACCCTACCTGGAACATGGGTCCCAAGATAACCATAGACTCGGCGACCCTGGTGAACAAAGCTTTCGAGGTGATCGAGGCCCACTGGCTCTTCGGCGTTCCGTGGAAGGACATCGAGGTAGTGATCCATCCGCAGAGCATGATCCACTCCATGGTGGAGTTCGTCGACGGCTCGGTAAAGGCGCACATAAGCCCGCCGGACATGCGTGTGCCTATTCAATACGCCCTCTTCCATCCGGAGAGGGTACGCAACGACCAGGTCGCAAGGTTTGACCCGGTCGCGACTTCAGAGCTCACCTTCAAGCCCTGGGACCCCGAGCTCTACCCGTGTTTCGGGCTCGTGCTCGACGTCGCCAAAAGGGGCGGGACGTGGCCGGCCGTGCTTTGCGGGGCCGACGAAGCGGCCGTCGAGTTGTTCCTTTCCAAGCGCATCGGATTCCTCGAAATCGAGTCGGTCATACGGTCGATCACCGAACGCCATGAGCCAATTACCAATCCCACCGCACGGGAAATGCTGTCCGCCGCTGCCTGGGCCAAGAAGCGGGCTATGGCGGGAGCAGACGGGTAAAGCATGATCGATCTGCCAGGGTGGCTCCTCATCATCCCGGTGCTCGGCGGACTCGTTTTCGTACACGAGCTTGGCCATTTCCTGACAGCTAAATTGTTCCGGATCCAGGTCAACGAGTTCGCCTTCGGACTTCCCTTCCCGCCTCGACTGGCCGGCATTACCTGGCGAGGGACGTTGTACTCGATCTACTGGGCACCTTTCGGCGGGTTCGTGCGTCTGCTGGGAGAAGAGGACCCGACTCATCCCGACAGCTTCGCCAGCCAGAGCATATGGAAAAGGGTCGTCGTTTTGGTGGCCGGTTCGTTCATGAACCTCCTCCTCCCGGTCGTCGTATTCACCATCCTGTTCATGCTGCCGCACGACACCGTGATTGGCGCCGACATACTGGTCACCGCAGTCGCTCCCGGCTCGCCCGCGGAAGAGTCGGGCTTGATGTCCGGCGACCGAATTCTGAGCATCGATGGCGAACGGGTTGCTACGACCGGCGAACTGGTCGATCGGATCAAGAACAGGCCGGGCGAGCGGATTGAGTTGAACGTGATGCGCGGCGCCATGGTGGCTGGCATGCCGTCCTCACCCGAATTCATGACCTTCGACACAGTAACCGTGGTCCCCCGGGAAGACCAGCCGAGATTGACGGTCGCGGAGATTGTGACGGACCCGACAATTCAAGTGTCCCTGTCCGACGCGCGACACTATGACAACAGCCTCAATATCGGAGACTCAATGGTACAGGGCGCCATCGGCGTCAGAATCGGTCTGGTCAACCTCAAGTTCGGTGAGGTCTCGGAGCCGGCCTGGGAAGCCGTCCCTAGCTCCTTCACGACGATATGGAACGTACTGGCGCTCACGTGGGACAGCATAGCCGAAGGGATATCTACGAGGAGCAATCCTGGTATCGCCGGACCGGTGGGTATCGCTCGGGCTACCGAAGAGATTGTCGATGAGTTCGGCGTCTCCCTGATCTTTCAGATGGCGGCGCTCCTCAGTATCAGCCTGGGCGTGCTGAATCTGCTACCGTTTCCGGCACTAGACGGTGGGCGCCTGATGTTCGTAGTAATCGAATGGGTGCGGCGTGGCAAGCGCATATCACCGCAGCGCGAGGGCCTCGTTCACCTGGTTGGCTTCGCAATTCTCATCACCTTCATCTTAGTAATCACCTATTCCGACATAACGAGGATCTTGAACGGCGAAAGCTTCCTGAGGTAATTTAGGCGAACGCGACCCGAAGCGACGTTCCTTGAAGTGGGGACCCCAAAAATGAAGAAGCGACGTCCGACAAAGGTAATTCAGGTAGGCGACGTCAAGGTCGGCGGCGAAGCTCCGGTCAGCGTTCAGTCGATGACCAAGACTGACACGCGCGACGTGGCCGCGACGGTAGACCAGATCCGCGGCCTGGAGGAGGCCGGGTGCGAGATTATCCGATGCGCGGTGCCGGACATGGAAGCGGCCAAGGCACTCGCCGATATCAAAAAGCAGGTCTCCATTCCGGTCGTTGCCGATATTCACTTCCACTACCAGCTCGCCCTCGAGGCGCTGGAGAGCGGCGTCGACTGCCTCAGGCTGAACCCCGGGAACATCCGCGACCGCGAAAAGGTACGCGCCGTTGTTCACGAGGCGAAAGCACGAAGCGTCCCGATCCGCATCGGCGTGAATTTCGGCAGTCTGCCGCCCGTCGGAGGAATCGGCATGACCAGGGGGCAGTCCCGTCACACCGACGGTGTAAACCTCCTGCCCAAAGCCGGTGAGGATACAGAAGGACGATATTCAGTCGTCGACCACATGGTGGATACGGGCCTGTGGGAGATAGGCATCCTCGAAGACCTGGACTTCGACCTCATCAAGATCTCTCTCAAGGCATTCGACATCGACACCACCGTCGAGGCATACCGCCGTATGGCCGAGCTGGTACCGTATCCCCTGCACCTGGGCGTCACCGAGTCCGGCACCGCCAAATCAGGCAGCATCCGAAGCGCCATCGGCCTGGGCACGCTCCTCTACGAGGGGATCGGCGATACGATCCGCGTGTCCCTCAGTGACGATCCTCGCGAGGAAGTCTACACGGGGTTCGAGATTCTGAAATCGTTGGAGCTGCGTAAAGCGGGGCCAGTCCTGGTCGCCTGTCCAAGCTGCGGTCGCGCAGATGTGGACGTCATCAAGCTCTCCAACACAGTCGACGAGATGCTCAAGAAGACCAAATCTTCCATCAAGGTAGCGGTCATGGGCTGCGAGGTAAACGGCCCCGGTGAAGCCAAGGATGCTGACGTGGGCATAGCCGCGGGCGCGGGCCGCGCGATAATATTCCGCAAAGGCCAGAAGTCTCGCATCGTCGCAGAGGCCGACATGCTGACGGCCCTCATGGAGGAGATAGGTAAGGCCGAGATCGAGGCCGAGGTTCCGGCGCCGGTGTAAGCCTGAGGCGGGTGCTCCTAAGGACACATGAATCGTCCCATCGTCTCGACCAGCGAAAAACACCGGAAGGCCATCGAGTCGGTCGTTGAGCAGTTCCTTTCGGAGCTCAACGACCGCATCCATTCGATCGTCCTCTTCGGATCGGTCGCCCGCGGCGAAGCTACCGAGGAGAGCGACATAGATCTCCTCGGTCATACTGGCAGAGCCGACGTTCGAGACCAAGCGCCGGATGAACGACATAGCGACGACCGCGGGATTCGAGACGGGAGTGTTCATTGAAGTGGTCCCCTTTACCACGCAAGGGTTCGAAAAGGAGGCAGGGATGCGCTCCTGGTTTTCGTCGGATATCGTGACAGAAGGAATCGTGCTCTATGACGACGGGGCCTACAGAAGAATTCGTGAAGCTGACCCTCGCTACCTCGCTGGAGTTTCTGGCTGATAGCGTTCACCTGCTAGAACATCAGAGGTATCGGTCAGCAGTCGACCGCGGTTACTATTCTATTCACTCCGCTGCCATTGCACTCTTGACGCGACAAGGAATCCGACCACCCCGCTCTCACAGGGGGCTGGTCAATCTATTCGGCGCCGAGATCGTGCAGCGCGGGTTGATGGACGAGTCCTTCAGCGACATCCGAACTTCCTCCCTAAAAGACAGAATGGTGAGCGCGTACTCTCCGGCGGTCGACATAACGGAAGACGATGCCAAGACCGATGTTGCCAACGCCAAACGCTTTTTGAAGCTGTGCGTGCTATCCTTGATAGCTAGCACCTGACCGATACCCTCTGAGCATATGCGCGTATCAAACCTGTTCGGAAAAACCCTCCGCGACGACCCTGGGGAGGCTGAGCTCGAAAGCCACCGCCTGATGCTGCGGTCCGGCATGATCTACCAGGCCGCCTCGGGAGTCTACAGCTACCTCCCGCTGGCGTGGCGGTCCCTCCGCAAGATCGAGCAGATCATCCGCGAGGAGATGGACGCGGCGAGCGGCCAAGAGCTCCGAATGCCCGTGCTTCAGCCCAGAGAGCTGTGGAAGCAGTCGGGGCGCGATGACGACTACGGCCCTGACATGTTCAGGCTCGAAGACCGTCGGGAGAGGCCTATGGTCCTCGCCCCAACTCACGAAGAGCTGCTGACGAGCATGGTCAAGGCCAACGTCAACAGCTATCGCGACCTGCCTCTCGTGCTCTACCAGATTCAGACGAAATTCCGCGACGAGCCGCGTCCCCGCGGCGGTCTACTCCGCGTCCGGGAATTCGACATGAAAGACGCCTATAGCTTCGATATCGACGAAGAGGGTCTCGACCTCAGCTACCAGACGATGGTCCAGGCCTACAAGAACATCTTCGAACGCTGCGGCCTGTCCGCCATAATGGTCGACGCCGACAGCGGCGCCATCGGCGGCAAGGACTCCCAGGAGTTCGTCCTGCTCGCAGACTCGGGGGAGGACACGGTCCTTCTATGCGAGGCCTGCGGCTACGCCGCCAACGCCGAGAAGGCCACCTCCACGAAGACCGGTGAGCCCGAGCCGGACCTGCTGCCCCTCACGGAGGTCCACACCCCCAACGTCAAGACCATCGAAGACCTGGCGCGATTCCTGGACGTGCCGGCCAGCAAGACGCTGAAGGCCGTCTTCTACATTGTCGACGACGAGTTTGTCGTCGTCGCGATTCGAGGAGACCTTGAGGTCAACGAAATCAAGCTCCGCAACTCGACCAAAGCCACCACCCTCCGTCTGGCGTCGCCCAGGGACGTCCAGGACGCTGGATTGGTAGCGGGGTCGGCCTCACCTGTAGGACTCGACGGCGTCAAGGTCGTCGCGGACGACTCGATTCTTCTCGGGTCCAACTTCGTCGCGGGAGCGAACAAAGACGAGTACCACCTCCGTAACGCCAATCACGAACGCGACTTCAAGGCCGACGTCATCACGGACCTCGCCCTCGCCGAAGAGGGCCACGCCTGCCCGAGCTGCCGGTCGACGCTGACGGCCCGCCGAGGAATCGAGGTTGGTCACGTCTTCAAGCTCGGTACCCGGTACAGCGAGGTGCTCGGAGCCTACTTTCCCGACCAGAGCGGCGCGCAGCGGCCTGTCATAATGGGATGCTACGGCATCGGCGTTGGCCGTCTGCTGGCTGCAGCCATCGAGCAGAACCACGACGATAACGGCATGGTCCTGCCCAAGACTATCGCGCCCTACCAGGTCTGGCTGACGGCGCTCAATGTCGAGAAGGAAGACGTGGCTAAGGCCGCCGAAGCCCTCTACAGCGGTTTGCAGGGCGAACGAATCGAAGTGCTGTACGACGACCGATCAGAGTCCGCCGGTGTCAAGTTCAACGACGCCGACCTCATCGGGACGCCTATCAGGCTGGTAGTAAGCCCCCGAAATCTCGCCAACAACGTCGTCGAAATCAAGCTCCGCGCCGGTGGAGACGCCGAGACGATACCCACGGATAATGTCGTCGAGCGCGTCAAAGAGCTGCTCGCAGCCTAGGGGCTCACGCTCTCAGGCGAATCGCCGAGCCGGCTCAGCGCCCGATCGGTCTACTCCGAGAGCTCTCGCAAGAAACCCGAGACCTCAATCCCGTAAACTTCCGGGTCCGCGTTCCAGGCCGCCACGTGAAGAGTATCGGGGATTCTCACGTAGTCCACGATATCCGGCCGCGCCTCGGCCAGCCGGTCGCTCGTCGCAATCGGAACGCTCGGATCGGCGTCACCGTGGAACAACAGGATAGGGACACTCAACTCCTGAGCATCCTGGACGTAGTCCAGAGCCCCCCAATCAATGCCGAACCGCCCTGCCGATATGACCTTTGCGACGTCGGTCAGGATGCCGGGAATAGGCAGGCCAACGACCGGCAGTCGCCGACGGCTGGCCCGGTAGTCAACCGTCGCCCCGAAGTCCAGCATAGGCGCGTCCAGGATCGCTCCGGGTACCTGGCTGACCAGCGACGACCGGTACAGGAAGCTCGCTACGATGCCGCCGCCCATGCTGTACCCGACAGGAACGACACTCTGAGCGCCGTTCTCGATCGCATACCGGACCGCACCTTCGAGGTCCTCCCATTC
>CAUZJF010000071.1:0-9410 GCA_963579975.1 Dehalococcoidia bacterium | reverse complement strand
GGTGGTTGCAGTCAACTACGAGTACCGAGACCACGATCACAACCTCGTGGACGGGGATGAGGTGGCCTTGATCCCCCCGGTCAGTGGAGGCCAAGGCGTTATGCCCGAGGCAGGGATGGTAGCCGTAACGGAAGACCGACTCGACCCCGACGCGATAACCGACGCCGTTCGACGCGATACCAACGGCGCGGTCGTCACGTTCGCGGGAACGACTCGTAGCGTCACCGGCGATCGCGAGGTGCTGTATCTGGAGTACGAGGCGTACCTGCCGATGGCGCGAAAGAAGCTCGAGGAAGTAGCCGCCGAGCTGCGAGAGCGATGGGACGTCGACATCGCCCTGGCCCATCGTCTTGGCCGCCTTGAGATCGGAGAGACAAGCCTGGTGGTCGCCGTGGCCTCAAGGCACCGTAGAGACGCCTTCGACGCCTGCCAGCACGGCATCGACCGGATCAAGACGACGGTACCCATCTGGAAGAAGGAGTTCTTCGTGGGTGGGGAGGTCTGGGTCGAAAGTCCGGAAGAGCTGGCGGCCCGCGAAGCAGCGGAGGCTGCAACGTAGCCCCGGGCACCATCTCAGGCCTCTGCCGCCGGGACCTCCGTCTCGCCAACCGCGACCACTCGTTCCTCGCTGAGGGCCTGGACCTCGCTCTCCGAGTAACCCAGTACCTCTATCAGGATTTGCCTGGTGTGCTCTCCGACGGTCGGCGTCGAGCCGACGACCATCGGAGTGCGGCCGAACTTGATCATCTTCCCGGCGACGTGGATGGACCCGGCCACCGGATCGGGCACCTCTACCATCATCTCGCGAGCGCGCAGGTGCGGGTCGTTCGCGGCGTGCTCCACGTCGTTCACAGGCGCGGCCGGTATGTCGTGGCTCGCTAGTATGTCGACGGCCTCTTGGGTGCTTCGCTTCGAGAACCAGTCGGCCAAGGCCGGCTCCAGCTCGTCGGCATGCTCCTGGCGCTGCCCTCGAGTGGCGAGGCGCGGGTCCTCCACCCAGGCCGTCATCCCCAAAGCCTCACACACTCGCGGCCAGATATTGTCGCTGACGGCCGCGATGAAGACCCAACCGTCGGCGGTTGGATAAGCGTTCGATAAGCCAACGCCGTTCCCTTCACGAGGCGTGACCGTTCCGTTCCCCAGGTAGGCCGCGATCGGGATCTCGTTCGTGGTGAATCCCGTGTCGGCGAGGCTCACATCGATCGATTGGCCCTCGCCGGAGAATTGCCGCTCCCACAGCGCGGCAAGAGCCCCAATGGTGGCGTGCAGTGCGGTCATGCGGTCGATCAACGGGAAGAACGTTCTCGTCGGAGGACCATCAGGAAACCCCGTAAGAGACATCAAGCCCCCGATCGCCTGGCCGATGGGATCGAAGCCGACACGGTCTCGGTAGGGCCCGTACTGTCCGTATGCCGACACGTTGACCATCACGATACCCGGGTTCAGGGCCTTTAGCTCATCGTACCCGAAGCCCATTCGTTTGATGGTGCCCGGACGAAAGTTCTGGACGAGCACATCGGAGATCTTGGCGAGGTCTCGAAGTACCTCCTTGCCCCGGTCTTCGCGAAGGTTCAGCGCTAGGCTCTTCTTGCCGCTGTTGTACTGGACCCAGTAGGCACTCTGGCCCCTGACCCTCGGGCCGTTCTGGCGACTCTCGTCGCCAGCGAGAGCCTCGATCTTGATGACCTCGGCGCCCATCCGAGCGAACATGAGCGCACATCGTGGCCCAGCCTGATAGCGCCCCAGGTCCAGGACGCGTATGCCGTCGAGTGCAGCTTTAACGGAGGATGACACCGGCTACTTGCGTCCCTTGCGATCGAGGAAGTCCTTGAACCCTTCCTCTACCAGGGTGGGCTTCAGCTCTCCGGCCAGCGCACTGCGCTCGCGTCGGTACATATCTTCCCAGACAGACCCGACGTTTTCGATCATGAGTTGCTTGATGCCCTGGACCATTCTCTGGTCATTTGCTGCAATTGTCTTGGCGACCTCCAAGGCTTTCGGCATCAGATGATCAGAAGCAACCAGGTGGTTGAGCAGACCGATCTGGTGGGCTTCTCTCGCGCCGATGACCCTGGCAGTGAAAAGCAGGTCCTTGGCCGCCGGCCACCCAACCTGTAGGGGCAAGCTCCAGGTCGAGTTGATCCGCCCATAGGACGCGGCCAGGAATCTGAAGCTCGACTTCTCGTTCCCAACTCGAATGTCGAGACTCGATGCGATAACCGCCCCCCCACCATAGGCCAGACCGTTAATCGCGCCCACCGTGGGTTTTTGGCAGGTCGCGATGTGCCATACGAACCCCGCCCGCTCATCGTCGTAAGACGGGCTCGCGTTTTCGGCGTCCCGAGCCATCTCGTGGATATCGGCTCCGGCTGAGAAGGCGCGGTCCCCCCGACCTGTAACGACGATCGCTCCGACATCGGGATTGGCCTCTAACTCGGTAAGCGCCTGGTCGAGTTCACGCCACAGGGCAATGCTCAACGCATTCAACACGTCGGGGCGGTTGAAGGTAACGATGCCAGCGCCGTCGTGTGTTTCGACCGTGATGTTCTCGTAGGCCAACGGTCATACCCTTCAAAACGACTCGGAGGCTCAATTATATGAGTGGCCTTTCGAATGGGTCAAGGAAGCCCCAGTCCTCCGTAGGGTCTTTCGGTTCTTGCTATAAGACAGATCAGCCTGAGCGAGTCGAAGGGCGCTTCTACGAAAGATGATGGGACGTCAATGTCTTGATTCCAAAATGCTGTGCAGCAGAGTTCGGCCCCGCAGCCATCGCCAGGGCGATATCACAGCGCCACTCGGAACATTAACTCCTAGCGTTTCATGGTACGGCTCTGGCCACTCCACTTCCACGTCGAGATTCGAGGGGCCTGACCGTCAGGTCCGAATAAGCCGGGAACCCGCGTCGAACCGGCTTCACCGTTAGCGTCGACTCGCATTGTCGTTGACAAGCTTCTACGAACACAGCTAGAATCCTTCCGAACGAATCGCACTTCAATTAAAGCTGGACTATATGTTACGAATTCGACTTCGGCGAGTAGGGGCCAAGAAGCAGCCGAGTTTCAGGGTAGTCGTTGCCGACCAACGAGCCGCCCGGGATGGGGCTTTCGTGGAGCAGATCGGTCGCTACAATCCTCGGACCGAACCCCCGACGGTGGAGATCGACGAAGACAAGGCACTGAAGTGGCTCCGCAACGGCGCTCAGCCCAGCGAAGCCGTAGAACGGCTCTTGAAAAGACTCGGGACGCTCGACAGGGTCAAGGAACAATGAAAGAGCTAGTTGAATTCATCGTCAAGTCCATCGCGAGCTACCCCGACGAGGTCAAGATCAGCGAAGAGGACGACGACGGCCGCATCGTTCTCCGCCTTGAAGTCGCACCCGACGACAAGGGCAAAGTGATCGGCCGTCAGGGACGCGTCGCACAGTCCATTCGCGTGTTGCTCAAGGTCGCGGCGGTCAAGCGAGGAACACGCGCCGTCCTGCACATCGTTTAGCTTCTTATCGACGTCGCCCTGCTCGTGACGGACGACGCATCGAGAAACACTTCCCAACCGCCCGGTGAGGGTGCCGGAGACTGGGTCGTTGTGGGTCGCGTCATTGGCCCTTGGGGATTGAAGGGCGACCTCAAAATCGAACCCGACACGGATTCCCCCAAACGCTTTGCGCCCGATAGCGCTCTGTATCTGAACGGCCAGGCGACCACGGTCGCACGTTCCCGGAAATCCCGGCAGGCAATCGTCGTCAAGCTCGACCTGGTGAACGACCGAACCCACGCGGAGTCGCTGCGCGGCGCGCTCCTGACGATACCCCTGGCAGATCTGGAGCCGCTGCCCGAAGGTACCTTCTACCACTTCGAGATCGTCGACGCCGACGTTTGGACCGAAACCGGCCAGTTCCTTGGCCGCGTCAAGGAAATCCTCCAAACCGGCGCCCACGACGTCTACGTCGTAGTGCAAGGCGACCGAGAGGTTCTCGTCCCGGCGGTCGCGGACATCGTACTGGAAGTCAGCGTCGAGGAGAGCAAGATCGTCGTGCGGCTGCCCGATGGCCTGGCCTAGCCGGCAGGCTCAGACAGGCAACATGGCCGGCGGCCCAGGCGGGATGCGGGCTTGAACGATGTCGAAAGGCTCACCGCGGCCTTCGACAGCGGCAGACTCCTCCGACCTTCGGCGGACATCCCTAATATCGTCGATCTCGCCTCCGCAGTCGCCTCTGCCTCAGGCGCCACCGATACCGATTTCACGAAGGGCGCGGCCGAGATAGCCGGCCGAATCGGCACCTGCGATCATCTGGTCTTCATCATCGCCGACGGTCTCGGAATGGAATTGGTGGAAACGCTGCCGCGGGACTCCTTCCTGAGGCGTCACCTGGCGACCGAGCTGCGAACTGTCTTCCCGTCTACGACATCATCCGTGCTTACGACCCTCGCGACAGCCGAGTGGCCGGGCCGCCATGCGGTCATCGGTTGGGACGTCTACATTCCTCAGATCGACGCGGTATCGACGATCATCAAATTCGTTCGGAGGTCTGACGACGTCGATCTTGCCTCACTGGGAGTGCACCCTTCGACAGCCTACCCGGCGCCCTCAATCCTACCAAGCTTAAGCAGCGATTTTCTGTCGCTGGCCCCCGAGTCCATCGCCGACAGCCCTTACTCGAGGTACTACGCGGGAGAGACCGCCAGGCTGGGCTTCAAGACCCTCGCCGGCGCAGTCGATCGGGTGATTGCTCGCGTCGAGCGGGCGTATGGGCCAACGTCCACCAACGTTTACTGGGACGCCGTTGACGTAAACTGCCATGAGCACGGGACCGGCCATACGTCGGTCCGGGCGGCGATACGACAAATCGACCTGCAGGTCGAGCGTCTATCGACTAATCTACCGGACTCGGCCACCCTGGTATTGACTGCCGATCACGGCCACTTGGGCGCGGACAAAGGGCAGACGCACACGATCAAACAATCGGACAGGCTGGTGGAGTTGCTCGAAGCCGAACCCTCAGGGGACAAACGCGTCGTGCAGTTCCACGTCAGGGACGGCGCCGAGCCGAGCTTCCGCGACCTGTTCCGGGAACGGTACGATGACCGGTTCGCGCTCCTGACGGTCGACGAGGCGGAGGAGCTTCAACTATTTGGCCCCGGAAGGCTCGCTACGGAAACCCGGAGACGCCTCGGCAGCCTGATGGCGATCTCAATAGGCGCCGACGTCATACGCTACCATGGGCCTACCAAGAGGACCGGTGGAACCCCGAGTATTTCCCACCACTCGGGGCTCACCCCGTCGGAGATGCGCATCCCGCTGATCGTCGCCTAGGCTCCGATGTCCCGAGTCACGATCCGTGGACAAGGAAACCCTCGGCTGTTGATTTACCCCTATTGCTTTTTTGCCTTGGTGTACTAACGATGCGATGGAGTCGCCGTTCGCAGTGTCGTACAAAGAATCCATTCTTGTACAGACAAAGTCAAGCGCGTTACCCTCATCGGAGTCTAAACGGACGCCCGGACGATTACCGATACTACGCTGAACGCAACGAATAGAGCAACTCTGTCGTCAAATTCCTTCTTCTTCTGAAGGAGATCCCCAGCCACCAGTACCACGTACGCTTTCGCATTCTAAACCCGGTTCTTAGCTCTCTCCCATCCGGTTGTCAGCGCCTACGCATGACTCGACCGTATTATATACTCAAGCTGATCTGGCCGGAGCCCGTGCTTAAGTCTTCTTTTTTCGTTCTTGAGCGCCATTTTTCGCGCGTGCTAGAATTGACATAGCGTCCGCGCACAATCCCTTCGTAACGGAGCACCATATGTCCGGTCACTCCAAGTGGTCGACCATAAAGCACGGCAAGGCTGTTTCCGACTCTCGTCGCGGCCAGCTCTTCACCAAGCTGTCGAAGGAGATCAGCATCGCCGCGCGGCAAGGCGGCGCGGACCCGGAGATGAACTTTCGGCTTCGCATCGCCGTTCAGCGGGCCAAAGACAGCAACATGCCCTCTGACACCATCGAGCGTGCCTTGAAAAAAGGCTCCGGCGAGGGAGCCGGCGGCGAACAGATGGCGGAGATCACCTATGAGGGCTACGGCCCCGGCGGCACGGCCATCCTTCTTGAGGCGCTGACCGACAACAAGAACCGGACCGTCTCCGACGTCCGCTCGACCTTCACCAAAACCGGCGGAAACCTCGCGCAGACCGGCGCAGTGGCCTGGCAGTTCGATCAAAGGGGCGTCGTGGTAGTGGAAGCCGACGAGGAAGAGGCGGAGGACCTGACGCTGATGACTATCGACGCCGGCGCCGAAGACTTCGAGACCTTCGACGGATCGCTGCAGGTCTACTCGAGTCCCGAGAACCTGGAGGAGATCCGAAAGACCCTCGCCAACCACGGAGCCGACATAAAATCGTCGGAGCTCTCGATGGTCCCCAAAAACACAGTCCTGCTGGATGCTAAGAACGCCAAGCAGACCTTGAGGCTGCTCGACACCCTGGAAGAACTCGACGACATACAGCGCGTGTTCTCCAACGCCGACTTCCCCGACGAAGTCCTCGCGGACTATAGCGGGGAGAAGTGACTATAACCTCTCGCCGAGGGCACCCGTGCGCGTTCTTGGTATAGACCCGGGGACGTACAAAATGGGAGTCGGCGTCGTCGAGGGCGATGGCGGCGACCTTTCTCTCGCTTTTTCGTCTGTGCTCTCCCCGAAACGACGCGACCCCATGGCCGCCAGGCTTCATTACCTCTTTTCCGAGCTGTCGGCTCTCATCGGCCAGGTCGGCCCATCAGAGATGGCGATCGAGGAGCCGTTTGCCGGCGAGAACGTCCGATCGGCACTCGCGATCGGCCAGGCCCAGGCCGTCGCCATGGTCGCAGCGGCGGAGCACGGCCTTACCATAACGGGCTACGCACCATCGCAGGTCAAACAGGCCGTCACCGACCACGGTGGCAGCTCCAAAGACCAGGTCGGCGAGATGGTGAGGGTGCTCCTGAAACTCGACGAAGTCCCCTACCCCGCCGACGCCGCCGACGCGCTGGCCGTCGCCATATGCCACATCAACTCCTCATACGTCCACACCCTTGTGATCACCGAGTAGATGAGACCTCACCCCCAACGGGATGGCTTTGACACTGCATCGTCTGGCCTCCTCTCCGTCACACGGAGAGGGTGTACGGGGGTGAGGTAGCCTTGATTACCTCCATTGAAGGCAAGCTCGCCGGCTCGGGAAGCGGCTGGGTAGATGTCAACCTGGGCGCGGTCACCCTCAGAGCCAGCGTACCTGATTCGGCGATCGACAGTCTTGGTAGCCCGGGCGATCGGGTACGCCTTTTCACGTCCTTGCAGACGCGCGAGGACAGCCTGACCCTCTACGGCTTCCCGTCGGCCGAGGAGCGTTCCGCTTTCGAGGCGCTCATCCTGGTCAACGGCGTGGGGCCGCGTGTCGCGCTCAGTGTTTTATCTACGATGTCTCCAGACTC
This sequence comes from Dehalococcoidia bacterium, assembly GCA_963579975.1. Classification (GTDB taxonomy): domain Bacteria; phylum Chloroflexota; class Dehalococcoidia; order Lucifugimonadales; family CAUZJF01; genus CAUZJF01. Next base: position 1,949 of record CAUZJF010000071.1, on the reverse strand, counting down.
GCTGGCCCTGGCGGTGGCGGCCGCCGACGTCGATGCATTCAAAGGTGTGTCCGGTGTCGGCACCAGGACCGCAAACCGCATCGTGCTGGAGCTCAAAGGCAAGCTGGATACCGAACTGCGAATCGCGGCCGGAGGGCCGGCGGACGACGACCTTCTGCAGGCTTTGACCGCGCTGGACTATAGCGCGTCGGAGGTCGCTGAGGCCGCCGCTTCTTTGCCTCCTGGCTCCGACCTCTCCCTGGAAGATCGCGTCAGGCTTTGCATCCTCCACCTGGGAGGCTCTTGACCTCCTATGCCGACGGACTTCGACGCCTGGGCAGAAATCTACGACTCGGTCTACTCCTACGTTCACGATGACATCCCGTTCTACGTGAAGTTCGCCCGCGAAGCCGAGGGACCGGCCCTCGAGTTGGGGTGCGGTACCGGAAGAGTGACCCTTCCTATCGCGGATGCCGGCGTCGAGATCACCGGTATCGACTCCTCCGAGGCGATGCTCTCCGTCGCCCGCCGCAAAGCCCAAACTCATCCCGTCCCAGGCGACAGGCTCTCCCTGCTCCATGGGGACATGCGCGTCCTCTCACTGGATCACGTCTTCGGCCTTGTCATCATCCCGTTCCGAGGATTCCTGTCGCTTCTGACGGTGGAGGACCAGATGAAGACGCTTGGCACCATCAAGCGGCTTCTCTCACCAGGTGGAAGGCTGGCATTCAACATCTTTGTTCCCGATGCGGACATGCTCACCCAGCCTGGCGACGTCCCGTCCCACTTCCGCGACGTCACGGACCCCGAAACCGGCGTCCGCCACGTGCTCTGGCAGCAAAGCGGCTTCGATAACCACGCTCAGATCATCGATACCCGAGTAATCGTCGAGTCCCTCGACGGCGACGGGGCCGTGACGAAGCGCCTGTATCGCGACTTCCAGCTACGCTACGTCCACCGGTGGGAGATGCACCACCTGCTGACGACCTGCGGGTTCGAGGTCCTGTCACTATACGGCGACTTCGATGAGTCCCCCTTCGACGAGACCAGCACCGAAATGGTGTGGGTGGCCCGAGCACCGGCGTAGCACCCTTGTCGACGGAACCGAAGTCAACGGCAAGGTCCTGGGCAGCGACCCAGACTCCGACCTGGCCATGCTAAAAATCGACCTGGCCGCCGAGCGCCTCCAGCCGGTCGCGCTGGGTGACAGCACCGCGCTCCGAGTCGGTCAGCTGGCCGTCGCCATCGGCACTCCTTTCGGACAGGAATTCACGATGACCCGCGGGATCGTCAGTGCCCTGGGCCGCACTATTCCCGGCAACGGCTCCTTCTCAATACCCGAGTCCATTCAGACCGACGCGCCCATCAATCCGGGCAACTCGGGCGGCCTGCTACTCGACAAAGAAGGCAGAGTGATCGGAATAAATTCGCAGATCAGGAGCCTCAGCGGTAGCAACTCAGGTGTCGGCTTCACGGTGCCGATCAATGCGGCCAAGTGGGTGGTGCCCGAGTTGATCGCCAATGGTAGGTACGAGTACGCGTATCTCGGCATCACGGGCGCCGATCTGAGGCCCAGCGCCGCCGAGGCGAAAGGGCTACCGGAAGACACGCGTGGCGTCCTGGTGATGGAAATCCTCGACGGCGGCCCGTCAGCCCGTGCAGGAGTCAGGGCCAATACGCACACGGCTACGTTCGGTGGCGATCAGTACCCGGTGGGCGGCGACATAATCACGGCCGCCGACGGCGTCGCGGTCAACAAGATGGCCGACCTGATTACGTACATGAACGAGAACACCAGACCCGGTGATACACTGGAGTTGGGACTGGTCCGGTCCGATGGCAGTCAGGCGACGGTCGACGTAGAGTTGACCTCCCGGCCCAACGCCAGCCAGATCACAGCGTTTACGCCCTAAGATTGCCGGCCAAGATAGTCTGCTCGGCGCAGCCGGCCTGGTTACTCCTCACCAGGC
>CAUZJF010000070.1:0-9444 GCA_963579975.1 Dehalococcoidia bacterium | reverse complement strand
GTCTGCGATCTTGGCCGCCCGCAGAACCAAGACTTCTATCACCGCCGATGAGTTCGCGGAGTCCATCGACCGTGTCATGGCTGGCCCGGAGAGGAGATCGCGGATCATCAGCGTGCACGAGAAAGAGATCACTGCCTGGCACGAAGCCGGGCACGCTCTGGTTGGGCATTTGCTGACGCACGCCGACCCTGTTTCCAAGGTCACGATAGTGTCACGGGGTTCCATGGGCGGCTACACGAAGTCGCTGCCCGATGAAGACCGGCACATGGCGACTAAGAACCAGTTCCTTGCCCAGATGGCCATGGCGATGGGCGGTCGTGTGTCGGAGGAGATCAAGTTCGGCGAAGACGAAATATCGACCGGCGCCAGTAACGATCTTGAGAAAGCGACGCAGCTGGCGAGGACCATGGTCACCCGCTATGGGATGAGCGAAAAGCTAGGACCTAGGACCTTCGGCAAGCGAGAAGAGCTGGTCTTCCTGGGGCGAGAGATATCCGAACAGCGCGACTATGGCGACAGCGTCGCAGAGACCATCGACGCCGAAGTCCACGACCTCATTGATGGCGCGTATCAGCGGGCCAAGAGCATCCTAACCGAACACCGGGACAAGCTGGATCAGCTTTCGATGTACCTCGTTGAGCACGAAACGGCCGAGGGCGATTTGCTTCAGGATCTGTTCAACTCCCCGGTTCCCGACGGGAAGGTCGACCCTCCGACTTCCGAAGAAGTTCCCGAACCCGCTGGCGCCGACGGATCAGCGGAGTCATCTAAGCCCAAGGGCAAAACGAAGGGTTCGAAACCGACTGACATTCCCGGCCCAGCGCCCGCTGGCTGAACAGGCAAGAAACCATAGCTCCTGGAGCTATGGTTTCTTGCCTGTAATAGCTTCGCCGGCCCGCAGGCTGGCCTCCTGGATGAACCTCTCTAGCTCTTCGATCTTCCGGTCGGCTTTGTCAGCATCAATCGCAGCCGGCTGACCCTCTTTCAGAGACGCGAGTTCTTTCTTTGCCTTTTCGACCTGCCGGGTGAGGTCGAGAGCCTGCAGGTCAGCCTCTGTCCGCTCCCGGATTACTGTGAGGTGGCCTCGTGTCACCACGGCCTCATCGAGCCGCTCCTGGACTTTGCTCATGGCGGCCAGGGACGTGTCGAGTGAGCTCTCACGGATGGCATAAGTGACGGCCTGCTGCATCTGGCGCTTGAACTGCCTGATCAGGCCCGATAGCTCGTCTTCCTTGGCCTTGATAGCTGCAAGGAAGAAGCGAAGCTCCGCTATGGACTTCTCTATCCCCTGGGTTCCCAACACTACGTCCTGAGACAGAGATTCGTCGGGCCGGCCGCCGTCAGCGCACTCCTGCTTGGGCCGGCTCGAACCCTACCTTGGGGAGTGTGACTGCCAGCGCGTCCAGGACGTCCTGGATCTCGGCGCGAGCCGTCTGACCCATGTGGCCGATGCGGAATATCTTGTCGCTCAACGACCCTTGTCCCGCGGCCAGCACGATATCGTGGTCTTGTCGCAAATGGGCCAGCAGCTCCTTGACGTCCACGCCTTCCGGGACGTTCACGGCGGTCACGGAGTTCGAGGCGACCGCCTCGTCTGGGAGGATCGTGAGGCCCAGGCGCCTGACGCCGCCCCTCGTGAACCTGCCGATTTCAGCATGGCGTTCGTAGACGTTCGGGAGCCCTTCCTCCAGAATCTTCTCCAGGGCCAGGTCGAGGGCGAACATTATGGAGATGGCCGGCGTCCAGGGTGGCTGGCCCTTCTCGAAGTACGCTTTGTACTCAGCAAAGTCGAAGTAGAATCTTGGCATGGTGGCCCGGGCGTGGGCCTCCCAAGCCCTCTGACTGAAGCTGATGAAAGCCAGGCCCGGCGGAAGCATCCAGCCCTTCTGGGAGGCCGTCGCTACAACGTCGCAGCCCCAGACGTCTGTGCGGAGTGGAAGCGAACCCACGCTGCTGATTCCGTCGACCAGTAGCAGTTTTTCGAACTCTCCCTTGACGATCGAACCTATCGTTTCGAGGTCGTTGGCTACGCCGGTGGAGGTCTCGTTGTGAGTAACGAGGACGGCCTTAAGGTCAGGGTCGGACCGCAACGCCGCGCGTAGCGCGTCCGGCTCGACAGCGTTGCCTTGCGGGAAGTCCAGCATCGTCACGTCGGCCCCGAAAATGCGAGCGATCTTCCCGAAACGCTCGCCAAACCCTCCGATCGAGGCGCAGAGTACCCGGTCGCCGGGAGACAGGGTGTTCGTCACCGCGGCTTCCATAGCCCCCGTTCCAGACGAAGTGAGGATATAGACGTCCCCATCGGTCTCGAAAACCTGCTTGAGACGCTCGGTAACCCGGAAAAGTATTTCCTTGAACGCGGGGCCCCGGTGGTTGATCATTGGCTGGGCCATGGCGTCGAGTATGTCGTCTGGTACTGGGATGGGGCCGGGCAATCGCAGGTTCACGCTAGACTCCTTACGGGGATACTGGCCGGCATGCCGAAATTCTAGCACAGCGAAAGGCCTCGCCGTCGCACGGCTTACGACCTGTGGGGACGCCCCGCTGGAGGCTGTCTCCACAGGTCGACAAGGCACGTCCTTCCGGGCCGACAACGCACGTCAACAAGCCTTCGATACGATGCGGCTCCAGCAGGGACGTCGACGTCCCACAACTTGTGGTTGCGATGCCTTATAGCGAAGATTACACATCCCACGTTGGCCAAACGTAGGGGCGTCCCGATGCGATATCGGGACATGCGCCCGCCGTCCCCCCGGCACACGACCTGTTTGCTGCTCGTTCGTCGTGAGCTAGTCGAAGAACGGCCTTGGAGCGAAGCTGGTTCTGGCAGACTGGTCACGGGTGCGACCGGTACGCTCCGTGCTGGCGACGGCGCCACAGCAATCGTCAGCACGGGGCCGTTGACAGTGTTGCGACCGGCACGTACCATCTTGGCGGTCAAACCGCGGCCCGGCTTCCCATAAGAGCAGAATGAGCATCGAAGAGACCCTCGCGCATCTGAAGGTCGACGGGTTCCACGTAGTTGAAGGCGTGATACCAGCGGACCAAACGGAGGCCATCCGCCAGAGCGTCCAGGCCACCACCGACGCGGGAGGGTACGTGGGGGAACTGCAGGTGTGGCGGCGACGTCGGGCCTCATCTCCGCCGACCAGTCTTTCGCATCCTACCTTGTCGACGGGCGCATCATCGGGGTCGTCGAGGCCTTTCTCGGTCCTCACGTTCGAGTCTCGTTCACGACAGCCATTATCAACAATCCCGGCAACGAGCGGGGCCCGTGGCACGCCGATTGGCCCTTCAACCCAACAAACGCCGGCCACATACCGACCCCGTATCCCGACGCGGTCATGCACCTTACGGCTATCTGGATGCTCTCGCCTTTTTCCAAGGAGACCGGCGGCACCCTGGTCGTCCCGGGAAGCCACCGCGTGAGTGACAATCCGTCAGGCGACAACGGTGTCGATCCTCTCGCACCTTATCCGACAGAGACGCAGGTCACAGGCAAGCCTGGAGACGTCCTCGTGTTCGACAGCCGGCTGTGGCATGCCACGGCGACCAATTTCGGCAACGGTCCGCGGGTGGGCGTGGCTGTCAGATACGCTCCGTGGTGGCTCAACCTGGATATCCTGATGCCGGGGTCGGATGACCGCGTCCGCATGGTAGACGAGCCGGTTCTGAAGCAGCCATTCGTGTCAGCAGTTCCACAGGACGTTTTCGAGAAGCTGCCGGACGACGTTAACCCCCCCTTCCGCCACTGGGTCCGATAGTGGGCGGCGTGCCCCAGAGGCGGGCAACAAGAGTGGGCGCATCGCGATGCACCCCTGCAACTGAAGATAGCCACCGCCAGGGAGGTCAACGATGGTAGCAACCGGTCCCGACGTTCCGACGATCTCAGCGACGAGGATTGCCGCTCCGCCTGACTGGGCGTTGGTGCAGCGCCAGCTATTCGGCCTGCTCGAAAAGGCCGGAGACCTGGCAACGGAGAAGTACGCTCGTCCCGACGGCCGCGTCTACCACTTTTTCGACGTAGACGACGCATACGAAAGCCGCTCGATGCGGGGTATCTTCTACGCCCTCGGTGGCGACCGTCGGTTCGTGGACATAGCCAAGCGTGAGTGGGACGCTATCACCTGGCTCTATAGCGAGGAGCGCGTGCTCCCTGATGGCGATCCTCCCCACCCGATGTACATGCCCCAGCTCCGCAACGAGTACTGGAACCTGGACGTTCCGTTCAACGCCGACTGGTTCCACATGGGTGAGGGCAACCAGATGCTCTACGACTTCGGCGTGGCGGACCCGACCAATCCGTCGAACCGCGAAAGAGCGAGAAAGTTCGCCGACATGTACATCGGCGAGGACCCGAACGCGCCCAACTGGGACTCCGAACATCGCATCATACGCTCGCCGCTGCATGGCGGCGCGGGGCCGATGCTCTCTGCCCGTCAACATAAAGGCATAGTCCACACCGACGGCAACGTCTCTGACCACGTCCATCTGCTTAGGCACTGGCTCGACCCGACTTCGATGGGCGACTTTGGACATCGGGGCAAGCTGGAAGACAAGCCGAGCAAGGGGCCGCTGGCCGCCACGTTTCTCCATCCGGCGGTCAAGGAGTTGGAGCCACGGTGGTACGAGGAACCGGTCCGCCGAGAAGAGATAATCGACCTGTTCGACAAGATGGCGCTCCAGGGCGACGAGCCCAGCAATCTGTGCACTACCGCCCTCGTGACCAACGCTTACCTGTACACCGGGGAAGAGAAGTACAAGAAGTGGGTGCTGGACTACGTCCAGAGTTGGATCGACCGCATCCACGCCAACAACGGCATCATTCCCGATAACGTTGGTCCCACGGGCAAGATCGGCGAGAACCGCGACGGCCAGTGGTGGGGCGGCCTGCACGGCTGGAGCAGCAGCGCTCGGGCCATCGATCGCATGTTCCTCGGGCTGATAATCGGGGCCGAGTGCGCTCACCTGCTAAGCGGGGACGATGGCTACCTGGACGTTCTCAGATCGCAGATCACGATGTTGCTCGACAGGTCCAAGACAGAGAACGGCCACCTGGTGGTGCCGACCAGCCACGGGCCTGACGGCTGGGGTGAATACGGTGAGTTCAGCGTCCGGGGTGGCCCGGTCCACCTGGTGCATCTGTGGCACGCGTCGATGTCTCAGGACGACTACGACCTCGTCGCCAGGGTGCGCTCGGGCAGCGAGGTGGACTGGAACGAGATACCCGAAATCGGCGACCGCGGCGGTGCCCGCTCAGAGTATGCTCGCTTCCAGTACTACGACGGCAGGCTACCTGACTGGCCAGCGACTAACCTCCGGACCGACTACAAACACGTAGCGCAGATGTATGAGGCGATGCAGCTCGACAGCCGCTCGGTCCACGACATTATCGCCGACAACAACTGGCCTCCGAATCCAATGGACGTCAAGGCACTGGTACAGACGACGATGGGGTCGCCTCAGACCCTCTATAATGGCGGCATTCTTCGGGCGACGGTCAGGTACTTCGACCCACAGCGTAGGCGCCCGGGCCTGCCCAACGACGTTGCGGCGCTGGTCGACAGCCTGAGCGCGGATCGCGCCGGCATCCAGCTTGTGAACACGAACACCGAAGAGGCCCGCCACCTGATCGTGCAGGCCGGCGCCTTCGGCGAACACAGCTTCACCGATGTGTCGTTCGAGAACGAGACCGCCGACTACGACGGCGTCAATCCTGGCCAAAGGGTAAGGGCAGACCGAATCTCGACGTCCGCGACAACGAGGGTAAACGGCAAATATTTCGCGGTCGAAATGCCGCCGATGACCTCGATCCGGCTCGACTGCGGCCTGAAGCGGTTTGGCAACAACCCCAGCTACGCCTTCCCGTGGCACGAAGGCGGAGTACCTATCGACTAGCTCTCGGGGTACAAGAGGCCGTCCTAGCCCGCCATCTCGAACCGCTCCGACTCGGGAGGCTTGGCCCACAGCTCATCCGCGCCGGCCATCGCTGCCGCGCGTTCCGGACTCGCCCGCCAAGCCTCGTATATCTCTTCGCTCTCCCAGACCACCAGACTGGTGATCTTCGTCGGGTCCGATATTGAGTAGAGCGTCTGCCGGCTGGAGAATCCCGGTGCTTTGCTTTGGGCCAGGCCGTTACCATCCAGAAGTTGGCGGGCCTCCGCCAGCTTGTTGTTTTTCGCCCAGTGGTGAGTGAGAACACCGATCATAAGGCCAGAGCCTCCTTACACTGATATCCCGGCCGACCGAACTGAGACGACGACCGACGACCGGGTCAACCTACGCCTCGGATGGGAGATACTCTTCGAATAAGCGTTGCCAGTTCCTGTACATGACGTTTTCGACGTCGCCTTCGGTGTATCCACGCCTGCTGAGGAATTCGGCCACCTTCTGGTAGTCGGAGACCGTGTCGATCTCTCGTGGCGCGCCGGCCCGGCCTCCCTGGCCATCGGTATCCGCCCCGATCGCGGCGTGTAGGGAGTTGCTCGCCAGCTGGCAGATATGATCGATATGGTCAACGAAGTGGTCGAGCGATACCTCCTCTCGTTTCGGCCGGCCGTCTCGCGGCGGGTGTCGGTCTTCGCTGTATAGGGCGTTCGCTGCCATCATCGGCCCGATGACGCCGTCCCGCTCGATGACGGCCCTCAGCTGCTCGTCGGTGAACTGGCGTAGGCCCGGCACTAGTGCTCGCCAGTACAGGCCCGGAGAAGATATCCAGAGCCTCCCAGATCGACTCCTCCGAGGAGTGGACCACGTCCAGGATCATCCCCAAAGAATCCATCTCCCTCAGAAGCTCCCGCCCAGGTGGGAAAAGGCCGCCCGAGCTTCCGTCCCCGTGGGTGTGGGAATACCCGTGGGCGTAGTGGGTCCTGCCCGTGTGGAACAGCGCAACGACACGCACTCCATCCCGCCACCACTCATGAACCTGTTCGGGCCAGAGGATGCCGTCCGTTCCCTCCATGGCCACGACCAGCCCGACCGGCAGAGTGCTCGTGTCGGCGCTTGCCGTCCATGCGGCCATGTGCGCTCGGAAGTCTTCGCGGTCCTCAGGATACTCGCCTCTCCCTTCGCCTCCAGTATGCGATAGAAGGCGAGCTGCCCCTGCTGCATGGCGTAGACGATCTCATCGCTGCGGTAGCCGTAGGTCGAATACCCGGGCCAGTACCGCCGCTGCACCAGCTTGGCGACGGCAACAGCGACCCGTCCGCGCCGCATTTCAGGCAGCGTCGCCAGGGTTTCGCTGTCGGGTGGCGCTTCTTCAATTCTTCGGACGGTCTTAGGTGCGCTCCTGACCTCGTTAAGCGCCAGGGTCAGGTCCCGGTCCTGCAATATTGCCGAGCTAGCCATGGGGAATGTCCCGTCGATGATCAGCATCGCTTCTCCCAAATCCTTGAGTTCAGACCCGGATCACGCTCCGCGGTACTTTAGCCCCCGAGTTAGCACCTCCGGTTTCGTAGGGTGTGGGCTCAGGATCCGATATAGAACTGGCGGCTGTCGAGATTCCAGCTAGGGTTTGGCTTCAGAGGACCCTTCGGTGCTCCTTCACGATGCCGCAACCGACCGGTTTCTGGAACGGCCGCGCAACCGGCGAAAGCGACAACCCCATACCCGGACCCAGCTCCCCCTACCTGTCGCATTCCCACCCCCAGGTGTCGCAATCCCTCAGATACGGATGCGACAGTGGTTTTTACGAGCACCGCTACCTCCAGGAGGGACTTGCATAATGGAAAACGAAATTAACCGTTAGCACTCCGCGCCATGGTATAAGATGCCGGCGTCAAAGAGACGGAATCGGGAGGCAACTCGATGGGTGACAGCAGACCAAACATCCTTTGGTACTGCACCGATCAGCAACGCTTTGACACCATTGGAGCGTTGGGCAACCCGTTCGTTCGTACGCCGGCCCTGGACAGACTGGTTGGCAAAGGTGTGGCCTTTACCCACGCCTACTGCCAGAGTCCGGTCTGCACGCCCAGCCGCTCCAGCTTCCTCACCGGGCTCTACCCCAGCAGGTTGCACAACACACGGAACGGCAACGAGAGCTTTCCGGCGGATGCTCCGCCGTTGGTCACGAAGCTACTGGCCGACAGCGGCTATGAGTGCGGCCTTGTCGGGAAGTTCCATCTCCAGAGCGCCGGCCACCGCCCGGAGCCGCGCATCGACGACGGCTACTCCTTCTGGAAGTTCAGCCACGCGCCTCGGGACGGCTGGCCGGAAGGCCATGACTACGCCGACTGGATCAGGGGAAGGGGTGGCGACCTCGACAAGCTTCGTTTGAGCGAAGACCACGTCCCGCCCGAGTTGCATCAGACATCTTGGGCATCCGAGATGGCCATCGAGTTCATCACAAAGCCGCGCCAGCGTCCCTGGTTGCTGAGCGTGAACATCTACGATCCCCATCCGCCGTTCATTCCTCCACGTGTCTACGCCGAGCGATTCGATCCCGTAGCCATGCCCGGTCCTCACTTCCGTGAGAGCGACCTCGCCCAGCAAGAAAAGCTGAAAGCCATCGACTTCCAGGGAAAGGTCAAACGTCCCGAAGAGCGGGACGCAAGGACGATCCAAGCCCTGTACTACGCGATGATCGCCCAGATCGACGACCAGTTCGCTCGAACCGTCGACGTTCTCGAGGAGACCGGACAGTGGGAGAACACGGTTGTCGTCTTCACTACCGACCACGGAGAGATGTTAGGGGACCACGGACTGCTGGAGAAGGGCTGTCGTTTCTACGAGGGGCTGGTAAGGGTGCCTCTGCTGTTCACCTGGCCTGGAAGAATCACACCGGGCCTGCGAAGCAACGCTTTGGTAGAGTTGCTCGATATTGCGCCGACCCTTCTGGAGATGGCCGGGCTGCCCGTACCCGACTACGTTCAAGGCAGGAGCCTGTTACCCATCCTGACCGGTGAAGCTTCACCTGACCACCATCGCGACTTCGTTCGCTGCGAGTACTTTGATGCGCTTGATCCCGACCTGTCGCGGAAGGTCTCCGGACCCTTAGGCCACGTCTACGCCGCGAATATCGACCGGCCCGACTCGGTCAGCTTTCCAGACGGTGTCGGCACTTTCGCGACGATGTACCGGGACCGACGGTACAAGCTGGTGATATACCACGGCCACGGCCTGGGCGAGTTATATGACCTTGAAGAAGACCCGTGGGAGCACAACAACCTGTGGGACGATCCCGGACACCGGAGCATCAAGAACCGGCTGGTCTTCGCGGCCTTCGACGCCCACGTCCTGCTGACCACTGACGTGGGTTCTAGGCGGATCGCGCCGATGTAGTCTCGGCTATCGTCTACGAGTCGAAGACACGTTGTAGAATCTCGTCGGGCGAAAGGCGGTCCCTGATGTCCTTGCCGACCTGCCGCCACTTGATCACGCCGTCCTCTCCGATAACGAAGGTGGCTGGAGCGGCGACCCCATCTCCCTGCAGGTCGAACACGC
>CAUZJF010000069.1:0-9486 GCA_963579975.1 Dehalococcoidia bacterium | reverse complement strand
CATCGTGGGTTCGAATCCCACCCTCTCCGCCAGATACCCCTCGTTGGCCTTCGCCCCACTTACGGAGAGGTGCTAGAGTGGCCGAATAGGCGCGACTGGAAATCGCGTGTCTCGTTAATAGCGGGACCGTGGGTTCGAATCCCACCCTCTCCGCCAGCCCCAACCTCCCCGGCGATTGGCTCTCGACCCGCTGCGCTTCATCAAGGACCAGGGCAAAGGTAGCTATGGGCCTGCTGGAACGGATCTTCCAAGCAATCAGATCTCGGGCGACATCTGTTATCGATGCTGCGCCGCCGTACCGCCGTATCGAAGGGCGTTTGACGGCCAAAGAAGCCACCCCGGACGGGCTTTACTACGTCCTGATCAACGACGATATGGTCGAGGTCGACTGGCTCACCTTCGACACTCTGCTGGAGGGGGAAGCGCTTCGGATACGCGCAACTAGAGCCTACAAGGCCATCAACATCGACAGACTGTCCCCCTGAGGCGATCCGCGCTCGTCACGCGAAAAAACGACGACTGAATTCGTAAAAGCAGACCTGTGTGTCTGCCAATAGGCTCACCCGCCGAAACCGGCAGACTCCTCGGTTTCGCCCTCCGAATCCCTCGACTCCGACTCCGGCGCCTCGTCGTCCTTGGCGCTCTGGGCCAGCTCTTCGAGGCGTTGCTCGACCAGGTAGTGCACCGTACCTTCCGGGTAGGTGCCGTCTTCCTGCATCTCTCCAGCCGCTGTTCCTGTCAGGACTTCTATACCTTCGTCGATGGTTGAGACACCGTAGACATGGACCATCCCGGATCGGACTGCCTCGACCACTTCACCTTTCAGCCCCAGGTGTTTAAGGTTGTCCTTCGGAACGATAACTCCATGAGAGTCGGTCAACCCCCTGGCCTAGCACAGGTCGAAGAAGCCTTCGATCTTTTCAGTTAGCACCGCCGATGGCCTGAACGTCGCCGTTCTGGTTTACCGAGCCGGTGACGGCTATGCCCTGAGCTATAGGTATCCCGGCCAGCGCCGACAGCAGCGCGTAGAGCTCAGTAGAAGACGCGCTGTCGCCATCTACCTCCTATAGGCCTGCTCGAATCCGATGCTGGCTGACAGCGACAATGGCCTGTTCCGGCCATACTTTCCCCGCAGGTATCCCGTCAGAATCATGAATCCCTTGTCGTGTATCTTGCCGCTCATGCGGGTCTCCCGCGCGCGGTTATGCGACTCGGCTTGCCGGAGGCGTAGTCCCCGAAAGCAAGCACCGCCAGGCCATTCACCTGTCCTGTCGCCTCGCGCCGTCCGTTCTTGTATTGATCGTACCCTCTTCGATCATCTCCTGAAGCCGCTCCTCGGTCAGGTTCGACCGGTACTTGCGCTGGTCGATAGCTTTGTCTACGTGATCTCCCATGACTATCTGGGCGCTGATGGCCCGCTCCTGGCCTATCGTTCCTTCAAGGGCTTCGATCTCAGCTGTGGTCTCAAACCACAGCTCGTCAGGATCGCAGACCTTCACAAGCTGCTCTGGCCCTACCTCGAGATGTCCGATTCCCATAGCGTGATCCCTCCAGAAATCGACCGACCGTGCGTGCTTGGCGGCGTATTTCCAAACCTGCAGGATGCCTGTCAAAACGCAGAATAGCATAGCCTCCGGACGACATCAGTGTCCGGGGCCTAGTCGCAGATATTATCGCGGTCGTGGCGTCGTCGAAACTTCCGAGCGGAAAGGCCACCGTGCTATAATTCATCGAAGCGCGCGTACGGAGCCCTAATTGAAGATCACTCAAGACGAAATCGTGGACCGGCAGACGCTTCTCCACATAGAACTTGAGGACGAGGACACGGCTCCGTACATCGACCGAGGATACCGACGTCTCGTTCAGCGCGTGTCAATCCCCGGCTTTCGCAAAGGTAAGGCTCCGCGGTCTATCGTGGAGAACTACTTCGGTCGCGAGGCCCTGCTGCGTGAGTCCCTCGACCAGATGGTCTCCGAGGTCACCAGCCGTGCCATCGAGGAGCAAGAGCTCGAAACCGCCGGGCTGCCTTCGATTGAGCTCCTCGAACTCGAGCCCGTCACCGTGGAGGCGAAGGTCGCCTTGACTCCGACGGTAGGCCTTGGCTCATACAAGGAACTAAGGGTTCCCGAGGAGCCCGTGGAAACCTCGGAAGACGACGTGCAGCAGCGGTTGGATGAGCTGCAAAAAGGGATAGCCCCCTGGGAACCCGTCGAGCGGCCCGTCGATCTGGGTGACATGATAACCGTGACCGTACAGGGCACTGTCGACGGCAAGACTATGCTCGACCAGAAGGACTCGGTGATCGTTGTGGAAGCAGGTTCTGTCGTGCCGCTACCCGGGTTCGCCGAGCAGCTTGCCGGGACTGAGGTCGGTGTCCAGAAAGAGTTCGATCTGCCTGTGGGCGACGACCACGCGGACGCGAGTCTTGCGGGCAAGACCGTGCATTTCACCGCGACGGTGAGCAACGTCAAGGAGCGAAATCTGCCCGAGTTGGACGACGAATTCGCTAAGAGCGTCGGAGACGACTATGAGAGTCTCGACGCCCTCCGTGACAAGATAAGGGAAGAGATCGAAGACGAGGCCTCGAAGGCCGCGACTACGCGATACCGCGAGGCGGCTCTCGATGAGCTACTCAAAGTGGCAACCGTCGAACTGCCATCGCTCCTGATAGAGCACGAAGTGGAGCATATGGTGGAGCGGCGAGACCAATTCGTCGAGCGGCTGAACATCCGAAAGGACGACTACCTCAGGTATACGGGGAAGACCGAAGACGAGATCAAAGCGGAGATGAAAGAGCAGGCGATTGAGCGGCTGTCCCGCTCTTACGCCCTCGCCGAATTGGCAAAGCAGGCGGACCTCGAGATGTACGACGACGAGATCGACGCCGAGGTCACGAGACTCGCGGACTCCGGGACCGACTCGGTGGCCGGTCTCAGCCTCGACTCGCCCGAGGTGCGCAGTTCGGTACGCGAAACGCTGCTCGTCGAAAAGGCCATTGAGCACCTGACGGAAATAGCCAAAGGTGGGATTGAAGCGAGATCTGAGCCAGAAGAACAAACCGAACAGACAGATAAGTCCAAAGAAGGAGGTGATAGAGCTGATGCAGAGTCCTGAAAACGTGATCCCCATGGTTGTAGAGACGGATGCGCGAGGTGAAAGGGCCTATGACATATACTCGCTCCTCCTGAAGGAACGAATCGTTTTCCTCGGCACGCCGATCCAGGACCAGGTGACCAACGCCATTGTCGCCCAGCTTCTTTTCCTCGAACGGGAGGACCCCGACAGGGACATTCAGCTTTTCATCAACTCGCCCGGCGGCATTATTACCGCTGGGCTCGCCATCTACGACACGATGCAGCTGATACGCCCGGCCGTCTCCACTATTTGCGTCGGGTCGGCGGCCAGCATGGCTACCGTGCTGCTCTGTGCGGGCGCAACCGCGAAGCGGTACGCGCTGCCCAACTCCACCATCCACATGCATCAGGCATCGGGAGGAGCCCAGGGACAGGCGTCTGATATCGAGATCCACGCTCGTGAGATACTGCGGGTTCAAGACAAAATACGCCAGATACTCTCTCACCACACCGGGCAACCGTACGATAAGATAGCCCGGGACACAGACCGCGACTACTTTTTGAGCGCCGAGGAGGCGAAGGAATACGGTCTCATAGACGAGGTCCTTGAGCCCGCTGTGCAAGTGCCGTCGGCCGCTGCCGGATAGGCAGCGATAGCCAGCCAGCGCGCTGGCTGGCCCGTCTACCGGAGTACCACGCGCGGTGAGAGTGAGGTAGATGCCTACACCGAAAAATGGTCAACACAGCTACCAGTGCTCCTTCTGCGGAAAGCCGCAAGGGCAGGTCAAACGCCTAATCGCTGGCCCAGATCGCGTCTTTATCTGCGACGAATGTGTCGCGCTATGCGGCCAGATAATAACCGAGGAGAACCCAGCTCCCCCCCGGGACTCCACCGGCCTGATGGCCAAAGGTGTCAATCCCAAGTGGCTCTACCAGAAACTCGACGAATACGTCATCGGGCAGGGGCAGGCCAAGAAGGTCCTTAGCGTCGCCGTCTACAACCACTACAAGCGTATCTGGTCGAATCTGAAGCCTGCCGACGTAGAGCTCCAGAAGGCCAACATCCTCATGCTTGGACCGGCGGGTTGCGGCAAGACCCTCCTGGCCGAGACCCTCGCACGAATCCTCGACGTACCCTTTGCCATAGCCGACGCGACCTCTCTGACTGAAGCCGGCTATGTCGGCGAGGACGTCGAGAACATTCTGCTCAGACTCATTCAGGCGGCCGAGTTCGATATCGCGAGCGCCGAGCAGGGAATTATCTACATCGACGAAATCGACAAGATCGCTCGCAAAAGCCCTAATCCGTCGATCACCAGAGACGTTTCCGGAGAGGGGGTTCAGCAGGGCCTGCTAAAGATCATCGAGGGCTGCGTCGCGAACGTTCCGCCTCAGGGGGGCCGAAAGCACCCGCACCAGGAGTTTTTGCAGATCAAGACCAACAACATTTTGTTTATGTGCGGAGGTGCGTTCGACGGCCTGAGCGAACTGGTGGACTGGCGTGTCTCGAAGGACAAGATCACTATCGGCTTTAATCCGAAAGTGTCCGGCGCAAGGAACCCCGACGTAGACGAAGACATGCTACAGTCGGTGACGGCCGACGATCTTCTCACATACGGGTTCATCCCAGAGCTGGTGGGCCGTCTACCCGTATCCGTCAGCCTGCGACAGCTCGACAAAGACGCTCTCATTAAGGTCCTGACGGAGCCCAAGAACGCCTTCGTGAAGCAGTATCAGGCCCTGTTCCGCATGGACGAAGTGGAACTGATGTTCACCGACGAGTCGCTGGAAGCCGCGGCAGACCTGGCGCTGAAACAGGGTACCGGAGCGCGGGCGCTCAGATCGATCCTGGAACGCACACTGCTCGACGTAATGTACGAGCTGCCAACGCTTCCCGGCGTCAAGAGCTGTTTAGTCGATGCCGACGCGATTCTCGGCACCGCGGACGTCAGGCTGACTAGCGCCGACGGCACGCCCTTGGCGATGCCGAAGCACGAACAGAAGACCGCCTAGAATTCCAGCTCCCTTCGTCCACGACTTTTTCCCGGGCTCTCTGCTCGACTTCCTTCGAAGCCGCCTATCTCGAGCTAGCGCAGTAGCGACAGGCCGACGAGCAGCTCTCTGGCCTCGGCTTTCGTCATCCTATCGCCATACCGGATCGCCTCACCAAGTTCCGTCTTGGCCTGCTCGAATGCCCCTTGACTTGTGAGGATGCGCCCACGTAGCAGATGGGCGTCACCCCGTGCCAGGAGAATTTGTGTGGGATCTATCGAATCGTAAGGAACCAGGGCCTTGTCGATTTCCTCAAGTGCCTTGCCGTAGTCGTCGCGATAGAAATATCGCTCGGCGACGAATACGTGGGTGTAGGGGTTCTCCGGCATAGTGGCTCCTGCAGCCCAGGTTCCCGCCGTCAGGATTCCCAGCCAGGGTAGTATCACCCAAAAACGTTGGGACAGCGGATTTAGATCGACGACCTCGGACGGGACACCCGGAGGGGTCGGAGTAGCTTGGAACCTGGGCGCCAGAATCATCCCCAGCACGACCCCGCCAACCAGTCCCCCTATGTGCGCCCAGTTGTCGATTCCCGGCATGATCAGCCCGAAGATGAGATTGATGCCGGTCAGTACGAGAAGGCCCCCCAAGCTCCGGCGGCCCATGCTCCCGAGGGCGTCCCGTTGCACGACGAAGAATGCCCCAAGCCCGCCGACAACGGCAAACACTGCGCCGCTTGCTCCGGCCCCGATGGCAATCGAGTTGAGAAGGTAGCTGGCCACGCTGCCGGTTAGCCCCCCCAACAGATAAATCGTCAGGAACTTCGTGCGTCCGAACGCCCTCTCCACGATTGGGCCGAAGACGAATAAGGCGAACGCGTTGACGAAGAGGTGAGTAAGTCCAACGTGCAGAAACATCGCGGAGAAGAGCCGCCAGTACTCACCGCTGGCGATCAGCGGGCCGAACATCGCTCCGAAGTCGAGGAGCACCTCTGAGTCTTCGGTACCGCCCGACGCCGTAGCCGCCAGGAACACCAGGACGTTGGCTCCCAATAGCGCCCACGTCACGACAGGCTGGTCATCGCCTCCCAGGAATCCGATGCGGCGCGACATTATGGGTCCGTTTTCGTACTGATAGTAAGCCAAAGCTCACCCGCGAACAGCAGTAATCTGGTTGCCCTCGTTAACGCACACGGTAGCCGCAAGGTTGGTACCGTCGGTGTGTTGTCGTGCCAGGCTATTCCCAGCCTACCACGATTCGACTCGACCTCTTAGGGGTCACAATCTCCATTTCCGTCGGGGTATATGGCGAGTCGATAGGCAACGCCTTCACCTTCAAGCCCAGGATGTCTGGCCTGCCGGCGGCGTCCCACGCCTTGACCTGTCCCATCACGAGCTCGGCCGGCATGGGGTCTCAGGCCCATAAGCGCGTACCACGAGCTCGAACCAGTCCGACGACTCTGAGTCCGCCAGCGGGGCGCCACGCGCTAAGACCGCGAGGCTGGTCTCATTGACCGAGCCACGTGTGTGGCAAAACTTCGGGTCTTTACCGTATCCGAACAGGCATGGCACGATGCCACGTTCCACTGCCTCACCCTGAGCCGATAACGTGCACATGCCGGGCAGATGCAAAGACAGCCAGCGGCCGAAGCCACCAAACCCGGACTCCGCCGACGATACGCTCACTCCGGTTAGCGCGTCGGAACTCTCGCCGGTCAACAGCCGCCATACTTCGGCTGCGTCCATCTTCGGCTTTTCGATGACATCAAAAGAGAACCCCGGTTCGAGCAGCAGGTGGTGCTCGGGGCTGGCAAAATCACCGCGCAGCAGCATGAAACCACACGGCTTGACCGACGTACTCTCGAGATGGCCATTCTGGCGTTCGAAGGCGATTGAGAGCTGGTAGTCACCCCTGGTCGACAGCGGTAACACCATCCTTCCATCTGGCTATTAGCTGCTCCAACCAGGCCGGTACCAAGTCCCAGACTCCCACCGTCAGGATGATCCGGTCGTATGGCGCATCCGGCGGATAGCCATAGCCGCCATCTGCGCGAACGACGGTCACGTTACCAAGCCCGGCGTCGGCGATGTGTTTCCGCACATCGGCCACAATGTCCTCGTCAATGTCCAGTGTGGCGACTAGGCCCTCGCCGCCCACGATGTGCGCCATCAAAGCCGCGTTGTAGCCGGTCCCGGCTCCGATTTCCAGGACTCGATGTCCCGGCTCGAGTTCCATCTGCTCGAGCATGATCGCCATGACCGCCGGCTGCGAAGAGGAGCTGATCGGCGCCCCGTCGGGGTCGTCGCCCTCCAGCTTCGTAACGATGACGTTATAGCTGTAGACCTTCTAGATGTCTTTGCCAGGCAGGAAGACGTGGCGCGGGACTTCTCGGAAAGCAGATTCGACCTCCGCACTCTGAATCGCATCCGACCTCTTGAAATTGTCTACCAGTGCGTTCCGGAGCGCTGCGGTCTCGTCCGCTGGTCCCATAGAGTTCGAGCTAGGCAAACGACGAATCCATCGGTTTGAACATGCAGCCCTCTACGAAGATGTCGAAGAAGTCTGTGGTAGTTTCCAGCTCTACGTGTTCGATCTGCCGGACCATTTTCTCGGCGACCTCTCGCTTGCTGACGGAAGTCAGCATGATCGTCGCTCCCTCGAGGGAAGCGTTGCCGGCCTTCACGACCCGGTCAGGCGGGACGTTGGCGATGAAGCCGATGTCGACGGCGTTTGCCGTGTTGACGTAGTTGGCGAACCCGCCCGCCAAGTACAGCTTGGTGATTTTGTCGACAGGCGCTCCGTAGCGTCTCAGCACGATGAACTGCCCGCAGTGGTTGGCCGATTTGGCCTGGGCCAGGGCACTGACGTCGGCCCTGGACACGGACATCCGCTGCTCGGGTGCGAAGACGAACTCTCTCGCACCGTTGTCGAACACGCCGAGCTCGTTCATCTTCCCCGTGCGCCGCAGCTCGGCCATCAGGTCGACCAGACCGGAGCCGCAGATGCCCTCGGGCTCCGCGTCGCCGATGGTCTTGATGGTCACCGCGTCGCCGTTCAGTGACACGCTTTCCACGGCCCCTTCGTAGCCCGGCATTCCGTAGGCTATCTCACCACCTTCGAAGGCCGGCCCCGCCGGGCAGGACGCGGCCATCATCCGGTCCTTGTTACCAACCACGACCTCCGTATTCGTTCCGACGTCGACCAGCATTACCGTCTCGTCTTCCTCGTCCATGCCAATAGCAAGCAAGTCGGCGGCGACATCGGCGCCGACGTGGCACCCGACGAGCGGTCCGCCGTAGACGTTGGCCTTTGGAAAGACGCGCAGGCCGAGGTCGGCCGCTTTGACGTTCAGCGAGGTAGTGTCCCGCTCGCCGTTTTCCATCTCGAGCTCGGTGATCGATTTGTATGGCCTCTCGCCGATGGTCTGGATGTCGATGCCGAACAGAATGTCCCGCATCGTGGCATTACCGACGATGACGACCTCGTAGATACGCCGTCGGTGAAATTTTAATAGGCGGGACATATCGCCGATCTCGAAGTTGATGGCGGACAGCATCACCTGTTGGAGCTCCCCCGGGAACTCGCCTCCGTCGTAGGAGATGCGATGCATGATGTCGCTGCCGCCGAATCGCTGAGGGTTTTCGAACGATGCCGTGTATTTGACTTCTCCGGTTTCGAGGTCTACCAGGTTGAGGACCACGCTGGTGGTCCCCACGTCGATGGCCAGGCCGTACACGGCGCCTTGATAGTCGTCGATGCGTTCGTCTTTGAAGAACACGGCGTCACCTTTGCGAACCGTAAGCGGCGCCAGTTTCACCTCTCGGCGGACCGAATGTGTCAGGATCCTCGGCTGCCTGCGGAGCACGGCGAACTCCACGTCTGCATCTGGATCGACCACCGTTGCCAGGCACGCTAGGCGATAGTCGCCGCGCAGGAATGACTCCGGCTCCGTTAGAGGGCTGAGCGCTTCCATCCCGTACTTGATCTCGACGATGCATTCGTGGCACTCGCCACTACGGCCGCAAGACGTAGGAACGCGGACCTGCAGGTTGTCGGCGTAGTCGAAGATGGTCTTTCCGGCGACGAGCTCCAGCTCGCTGTCACCGTGGTAGAGAGGGGACATGATCTCCTGTCAGCTACGGCCTACGGTTCCACTTTCCATTGTTACACAAAAAAGCGGGGGCACGGTGTGTGATGCCCCCGCCTGCGTCGGATTCTCAGACTGAAACGCCGTTACACTTCCCACGCGCTACGATAGTCGAGATTGTCCGTGCCGGTACAGATGTACATCTCACTTTTGGGTACCGTGCGGTCCTGGTTGCGGCAACCGAAATTGGCCGTGCACCGGTCCTGGACGTTCTTGTAGGGGCAGCGCCACTTCGAGACTTCGGTCACGGTATCCGACACCCCTCTAAAAATA
>CAUZJF010000068.1:0-9487 GCA_963579975.1 Dehalococcoidia bacterium | reverse complement strand
ATCCGAGTGTCACTAGAAGAACCAACAGCGGCACGTAAATCACAAGCCGGTAAGTGCGGGAGAATCTGAACCAACCTCGGACAGTGTCCAGCTGATTGACCTGATCGAGATCAGGCGCCTTGTCGGGCAAGAACGGCAAAGGTTGGAGTGCGTGCAATTCTTCGCTGCTGTAGCTTACTCCGTCCGCTAAGAAGGCGCGGACCTCATCGAGCCTCTCGACCTCGTCGGACGTTTCGACCGTTTCACCCAATTCCTCGTCGACAAGGTCGTTTCGCAGATTCTCGTGGCTATAGATTACGCCGCCCGCCAGGATCTTCCTTGCTTGGTCGAGAGAGGCCAGGAATTCTTCGCCTTGAGCCGGGTCTGTGGCCGTGATCGACTGGCGGAGGTTGTTGTGGCTGAATTCGATGCTACCTGGGATCGGGTCGAGCACCAGCCGCGAGACCTGTCCCACAACGTCGATGTCCAGGCGGTCCAGAGTAAAAGAGGGGGTTACGTCGGCTGGGAGGCAGGAGGGGAGACCTAGTTCGTCCCTACTGGTTAACGCCGCCTGGGCCTCGGCCAGAGACGTACAACGCCGCAGGCCGCTCAGAAGATCGTTCAGCCTCTCGTCGACGAGCCCAACTATAACCTCACGGGCTTCACGTTTGATGTCGATGAGAGAGATGTCGATCTGGAACGTATCGCTCTGTCCCGCAAGATAGGGGCCGGCTTCGTCGATCACCGCCTCTACCTGCTGCTGGACCCAGGCCTCAGGCGCCACCCTACGTAGGGCGTCGAGCACCTCATCCCTGGTAACGGCAACGCCAAACGGTAAATCAACCGACTCGCCTATGAACTCGATGAGCTGGGGCTCCACCATTTCGTCGTAGAGGAGGTCGTACTCGTCCACGTCTCTGAGGAGAGACTTGATCTCTTCGAGGGCAATGGTGACCCTGTTCCCGATCTCCAAACTGATCTCAAAGCTGTCACGCTGGCCAAGGAAGTAGGGTTTCACCTGGCCGACAACCGTTTCGACCTGTGCCTGCACCCAGTCCGCCGGTGCGATTCTCTGGGCCGCCTCGACGATCCGCTCGGCGGGTACGTCGACCCCGAGCGGGAGTTCCACGCCCTCGGCGGCCTTCTTGATCTCAGGGATAACGAGCTCATCGTAGACGAGGTTATAGGCGTCGGCTTCTCTCAATAGGGACAGCAGCTCTTCGACGAGGATGTCGGCCCGTTCTCCGGCCTTGAGCGTGTATTCGAAGTCGTCTCGCTCACCGGTGACGTATTCCCCCAGCTGATCGAAGGACTGCTCCACAAGCTCCTGGACCCAGATTGGGGGAATTGCGCGGTTGACCGACGACACGATCTGGTCCGTGGTCAAGCCGGACGTAAGCAGCAGGTCGTCCAGTAGATTTCGCTCTTGCTCGCCCGACTCCGGTTCCGCCTGCTCCTGCTTTTCGCGCTCACGCCGCTCACGCTCACGTTCTTCGTCGACGACGACCGTAAGCAGGTCGACCAGTACGAAACTGTAGACGTCGGCCTCGCGTAGCTGTTCGGGATAGTAGTCGGGGTCGAGGAAAGTGTCGTTGACTCTCAGTACCAGCAGCGTCGCCATCAGCAAGACGAAGAAGACGACCCCGACAGGTATGCTTATCAGCCGACCTATCCAGATCATGATGGGCTACTTTAGAGCACTTGTGCGGCTTAGGCAACGCCTCCAGTTGATTCCAGCCGTGGGGGCGCCTTCGCAGCCAGCATGTCGCCGTCATCGACGGGGTGGTGGACGTACCCTGGCAACGAACCTCTGCGCAGCGTCGACCGTACGACCGTTCTGGGCCTGGTCAACGGCGTCTAGAAGCGCGCTCCCGATGACCGCGCCTGTGGCGAAGGCACCGATCGACTCGACGTGTTCGCGAGTCTTCACTCCGAAGCCGACCAGGATGGGGAGAGCCGTGTGCCGCCGTATGCGGGAGACCAGCTCTTCGACACCGCTACGCAGTTGCTCTCTTGCTCCGGTCACTCCAGTGACGCTCACGCAGTAGATGAATCCCCTCGCATGCTCGCACGCGACCGCTATTCTTTCGTCGGTGCTGGTGGGCGCGAGGAGGGGAATGAGGTAGATGCCTCGCGAGTCACAAAGCTCTCTCAGAGTGGTGGCTTCTTCATGGGGAAGGTCGGGGACGATCAGGCCGTCCAAGCCAGCCTCGGCGGCGTCTCCGACAAACTCTTCGAGCCCGTACCGCAGATAAGGGTTGTAGTAACCCATGAAGATCAGCGGGGACGTCGTACCACGTTTGCGCAACGAGCGGACCACGTCCAAACACACGGCGACGTTCACTCCCTGTTGGAGTGCGCGGTGGCTGGTCTTCTGGATAGTCGGGCCCTCGGCGAGGGGATCGCTGAAGGGCACGCCGAGCTCGAGGAAATCGGCCCCCGCTTCGAGAACGGCCTCGGCTATCTCGGTCGACGTAGTCACGTCCGGGAAGCCTACCGTGACAAACAGCCCCAGTACGGGACTCCGAGAGCCATCTGTGTCAGCGAATATCGTGTCGATTCGATTTGGCATGGTCTAGCCTAAAGCCTGAGAGATACGACCAGGAGATTCTGTGCCGCGTGGGCTGCAAAGGGTGGCCAGATCGACCTAGTTTTGATGTACAGGCAGGACAGTATCAGTCCGGTGACGAACACGGGAAGCATCGCGGTTACGACCAGGTGCGACACCGCAAACAGCAACGAGCCAACGACCACGGCGGAGATGCGGCCCATCACTTGAAGCAACGCCGCGAGGACGAAACCCCTGAAGAACATCTCCTCTACGAAGGGAGCTACGAGACCGATGGATACAATGTTGGTCAGCCGGTAAACGCCCTCTCCCAAGGCGGCCTCGGGTAACTCAGGCGGAAGCAGGTCATCGGCGCCAAGCTCCATGAGCAGAAGCGAGTAGGCCCCACCGAACACAAGACTCAGACCGACAGCCGGCAGGGCGAGGAGTATTCCCAGACGCACTTTCGAGCGAGCCAGGCCCAGATCTGCCCAGGACGCACGGTGTTTCCTGATCGCGAGGAGCCATATCACGACGATGAAGACCCCGTTGAGCAGCAACGCGATAGTCGTGACAACCTCGGTGGCTGACGACTCTCCGCTCTCGATCGACGAGACAAGGCCGACTGTAAACAGCGTGGAAAGCCAGACCACCGCAACGCCGGACAGCGCGTCTCTTGCGTTCCACGGCACCCGGCCTTCGAGGTTATCTGTCATGGAATGGCGTGACCCGGCGGCTCCTTCGACATGGTCACGGAAGTCTATCATGAGGGTGCTTCGCTCTGGGTCATCCATTCTCGCGCGAGTTTCGGGTAACCCTCGCCCATCCTGGCGAGAGAGTCGTTCGAAAGGAGAGCAAAGGTGCCAACCGCGTCAGCAACCACCAGGCTGCCGGAAGCGGATGTCGATCCTCGCCGTCATCGTCCACCGGTTCTCCAGAAGGAATACCCTGCTCATGACTTCGTCGAGCAGGGCCGTGATGACGCCGCCGTGGACGTAGCCTGGGAATCCCTGATGTTCCTGGCGGCCTAGAAACGAGGTTGTCACGGTGTCGCCTTGACGCTCGAATGTGAGATGAAGGCCCGACGGATTTCTGGGGCCGCAGGCGAAGCAGAGACCGTAGTCGGTCTCGTCGTTCAATGAAAGCTGGGGGCGGTCCTCCATTCTGGGGCTCCTCCGGAGACGTGGTATTGGAGTCTGGGCATCCAGTCTAACCGAAGCAGAATGCGCAGGTGAAACGTCACCTTGTTGAGTCAGGGCTGCAGGAACCCCTCACTTCGGCAGGCTCGGTGCGGGCTCAATCCTCCCTGATAGGGAAGGGGTAAGAATCACCCTTTCGGGGCGTGAATGACCGTCTCTTTGGGGGTTGAACCCACCGAGGCGGTGGCCTAGTATTCACCGTATTCATCGCAGCAGCCTGCCGGAGACGTCGATGTTCCAAACAAGCTCCCCGCATGAGGTCGTTGTCAGTACCAAATGGGTATCTGAACACCTGGCCGATCCGTCGGTCACGATTGTCGAGGTCAACACCAGCCTGGAGGCCGACTACCAGCAGGGCCACGTACCGGGTGCAGTGGGGTGGGGACTGCACACCGACCTGGAGGACCAGACACGGCGGGACATCCCGGCCGTTGGACAGATCGAAGTGCTGATGAGGCGTTCGGGTATCGGAAACGATACGACTGTCGTCCTGTATGGAGACGGCAACAACCGGTCCGCGACCTGGGCCTTCTGGGTCCTGGAATACTACAGACACAAAGACGTGCGGCTGATGGACGGGGGACGGAAGAAGTGGACGGACGAGGGGCGGTCCCTGTCCACCGAAGCACCGATCCCGACGCCGACGACTTACAAGGTCTCGGCTCCGGACCGATCTTTGCGTGCGATGAAGAAGTATGTCGCCGCCAACCTGGGCAACTCTGGGGTGAAGCTCCTCGATACGCGCACACGGGAGGAGTTCGAAGGTCAGCTGACCTCGGCGCCGGGGACCCCGCAGCCTGACATCTATCGGAAGGGACGCATCCCCGGAGCCGTGCACGTTCCGTGGGACGATGGGTCAACCAAAGACGGTACATTCAAGTCGATCGACGAGCTGCGCCGCATGTACGAAAGCGTTGGACTCGACCCTTCGGACGAGGTGATCCCGTATTGCCGCCTGGGAGTGCGGGCGTCCTACAGCTGGTTCGTGCTAAAGCACCTTCTTGGCTACGCGAGGGTACGCACCTACGACGGCTCGTGGACCGAGTGGGGGAACTCGGCCGGGACCCCAATCGAAACGGGCGTGCCAACGACCCAAGTATCCGATGACCACTAGCTCCGCGCCGATAGAGGACGAGCGCCAGGTGTCACCGGACGCTCTTGCAGAACTGGACCACCAGGGCATCAGATTCGCGTTGGTATCGAGCGAGGCAGACCTCGACTCCATACGTGCTGACGACATGCCAAGCGTGGCCCTGGTGGAGACCGTGGCGATAACCGCGCCGGAGCTGAGGCAGTGCGCCCGAAGGTGCTCCGAGATGCGCCTTCCGGTGATCGCCCTAGTGGGCGATGGCGTTGCTGAGGGCCTGGACCCCTCCTTTGAATTCGACGACTTTGTGCTGATGCCCCCGAGGCCCGGGGAACTGGTGACGCGCACCCGCTGGGTGCTCAACAGGACCGCCAAGCTTGCCGGCGACGATCTGGTCCGGGTTGGTGATCTAGTCGTCAACCCGACGAACTACGAGGTCTCAGTCGGTGGCAGGCGGGTCAACCTGAGGTTCAAGGAATACGAGCTGCTCCTTCTTATGGCCACCAGCCCGGGACGGGTCTTTACGAGAGAGACGCTGCTGAACCGGATCTGGGGCTACGATTACCTCGGTGGCACGCGAACCGTGGACGTGCACGTCAGGCGGTTACGAAGCAAGATCGAGGACGCCGACCATCGATACATCGAAACCGTCTGGCAGGTCGGTTACAAGTTCAAGGACATCAAGAGGATGTCCTAACGCCGCCAGGTCGATGTCGCGGTCAGCCTGGCATTGCTGTGAGGCTCGAGCCGCCGTACCTGAGGGACGAAGGACCGATAGCTGAAAGGCTTCAGAATGGCCCAAGAGCGTATCGTCTACCTTAACGGAAATATCGTGCCTGAGAGCGAAGCGACGGTGTCGATCCATGACCGCGGTTTCCTGCTCGGCGATGCGGTCTTCGATACAACGCGCACGTTCGGGCACAGTATATTCAGGTTACACGAGCATCTCGACCGTCTCTTCGACTCCCTGACCTACGTGCGGATCGACCCGGGGATGTCCAAGTCGCGGATGGCCGACCTGACCATGGAGGTCCTGGAAGCCAATCTGCCTCTTTTGGAGGAAGGCGACGACTACTGGGTGACGCAACGGGTGTCGAGAGGCGTCCGCGGTTCGTCGGACCCGACGGTGATAGTCGAATGTCATCCGATCCCGTTTGCTCAACGGGCTTCCTACTATAGAGACGGATTGCGGGTCATAACTCCTTCGGTCCGCCGGACCCCTCCTGAGTCGATAAGCCCTCGGGCCAAGACGCACAATTACCTCAACCTGGTGCTGGCGGACCTGGAGGTCAAGGAACGAGACCCTGACGCCTGGGCGATCCTGCTCGACCTCAACGGCAACCTTGCGGAAGGTGAGGGGAGCAATTTCTTCATAGTGAGGGACGGTGCGCTGGCGACGCCTAAACCTCAGTATGTCCTGGGCGGCATCAGCCGGGAGACGACCTTCGAGCTGGCGCACGAGCTCGGTATCGAGGTGAAGGAAGCTGACATCGACCTGTTCGACGCCTATATAGCCGACGAGGCGTTCATCACGTCGACCAGCCTTTGCATTTGCCCCGTCTCGGCGGTCAACGGCGCGGCGATCGCGGGTGGGATGGTACCGGGTCCGGTGACATCCCGGCTTCAGCAGGCCTATAGCGGCCTGGTCAGCATGGACGTAGTCGGGCAGTACCTGTCTCGGCTGGGTTAGCCCATCCGGTCTATTGTTGGTGTTTCGGTGGGACCGGTGGGAGGGCCACCGAGTCATCATTGAAGCTGCGACTAACAAATGGGACACCACAGCGGACCAAATAGTGACCTTATTGTTTCGAGTTATTCACCCACCTTGGCAGCGACCCCGGTTATGGTCGTACTGCGTGAGTCTGCGAACTGAAAAGGATCATCGGGGGGCAATGCAGGACGTAAGCGCAGTACGTCGGCGAACAGCGGTTGAGATCGTCCACGAGATACTCTCGGTATGCGACGACGACGGGGCGAGGAAAACCGCGATCATGTACCGCTGCAACCTCAACTTCTTCCAGTTGAAGCGGTACCTCTCCGGTCTCTCCGACAAGAAGCTGATCCGGGAGAACGACGCCGGTAGATACCAGTTGACTCCCAAAGGTCAGGCGACGTTGAGCCTCATGGTACCGGCCGTACAGACAATGCTCGATCTGCGGCTTTTCACCGAACCCGACACCCCACTTACCGAGTAGAGCCCGGGTCGCTGTCCGTACCTAGCGGGGTACCACGGTGACCGCTCC
Organism: Dehalococcoidia bacterium; assembly: GCA_963579975.1. GTDB lineage: Bacteria > Chloroflexota > Dehalococcoidia > Lucifugimonadales > CAUZJF01 > CAUZJF01. The sequence goes on along the minus strand of CAUZJF010000068.1, from coordinate 2,431 downwards.
CACCATACCCAACTTCCGGTGAATCGGGCAAATGTAACGGCACTTCCCTGACTCGTTGAAAGTCAGCGTGGCAGCCACTCCGTTACGTCGCGTACCGTATCCCCTTAGACCTGGACCTATGATCCCCGAGTTGAAGAACCCTGTATCGGTAAAGCCGTCGGTTGCCTCATACACCTCTGGGTTTACCGCGACTATGGGGAGACTGTCGGGTATCTCCATGGGTAGGTAGTAAGGGAAGTCGGTCCTCTCCTCTGGAACCACGACAGAATGGAACCCGTTGGAGATCCAAGCTACAGTGGCTCCTTCGGTGACTGTCAGATGCCGCGGAAGGAACTCCAAGATTTCGGTGGCCCTGGGCCCTATCCCCGCGTTGACTATGAACACGCTTGTGCCGTCCTCCCGGGTCTCCTTTTCGACGGAGAGGATGCAATCAGCTGTCGGTTCCAATCGGCAACGTCGATGAGCGGTAGGGCTTCGGATTCGGCCTGTACCCTGAGCTCGTCCTCGGACGGGACGTTTGCATCAGGGGGGTCGACTATGACAGTACCCTTCATGTATTCGTGGAGAGCGCAAACGTAGGTGTAGGCGCCGGGGGTGTCGAACTTCAGCGAGTATGAATCGTACTGAGGCGCGCCCTCAATCACCCCGAAGAATATTCCAGAATTGAAGAAGCCGGAGCCCCTGTACGTGTCAATCGGGTCGCCGGGCTCACGGGTCGGATGGACGAGCTTGGGGTCGCCGGTAGCGGCGACGAGGACAAGGACCGCCTGAAGGGTGACCGCCGTCGCAGTGGTCCCGGCGGTGTCGACCCCGAGACCGACACGGCCTCGTCGAGCTGCGAAACGACGGCTAACATACCGTAGCCCGGTCAGACCAATTAGCTGAGGAAATCGGCTTTGGTCAGGACGGCGCACACTCCGCGGCTCGACCAACAGGGGCCTCACGAAACGTCCGTGAGGCCCCTGTTGGTCTCGGAGACGAGCTTGTTCAGCCTCTGTAACGACTTCTAGTCATCGGCGCCTCCGATTCTCCTTATCGATACAGTCGCCACCGGATTGCGCCAGTCGTACTCGCTTTCGTCAAGGCTGCCGATGCCGTGGATTCCAGCATGGATGTGAATGAACTCTTCACCATCTTCACTCAGGTCTGCGCCTTCGCCTCCGCACACGCGCCCGAGGATATCGTCGCACGACTCGTCGTTGGTGGGGATCAGCATCAGCCTGAGAGTGGATTTCCGTCCCAAGAGGCGGGTTAGGAGCCTCCACTAGGCTTCCTGAGCAGACCGGCCAGTAGTCTCGGGTCACTCGTTGAGCAGAACGTTCTCCCAGGTCTGACCGCCGTCGGCAATCTGTTCATGACGCTGACCCTGTCCGCTGAAGGGAAGGCCGTAAGTAACGCCGCAGTGGACGTTGTAGGCGGGCCGCTGGGAAGACCTTCCATACTGGGGCCGGTCGCCGTCAACAACGCGTTCCTGCATCCGAACATCTACGAAGTGGACGTAAGCCTGAGCACATCCGGCCAGTGGCTCTTCACGTTCATGATCCGAGCGCCGTCGGGGGATGAGGACATTAAGGTGCAGATCGACGTTGGCGTCGCGGCGGCCTCGGCCGCCTCCGGTGGCTGAACCGGGCGGCGGCACCGCGACGGTTATTGTTACGGCGATAGCCGCGTAGCTGGTCGTGCTGGCGATGGGCATCGGTGCATGGGCTGTGAGGGGTGGCGCCGGACGCAGGGGAAGCAACAGCAAAAGTTGAAGGTCGCCCGAGTGTCAACGCAGGGCGGCGGCCTTTTGTTGGGCAGGTTCAGACTCAAGTAGAAAGGAAGCTATATGGAAGTAGCTTTGATCGCTGCGGTCGTGACCATGGCTGTGGTTATCCTCGTCCTGGTGTTGTTCCGTACAGTCGGGCAGTCCGGCGGGCTCAATCAACGGCTCGACCACCTGAACTAGCGTCTCGGGGAAGTGACGGGCCAGACCTACACGTACTTCGAGACTTTGGACACCGTGAATCAGAAGCTCGGCGGGCTGACCGAGACATCAAACCGGATGCTTGAAGTCGGCCAGGACATGAGGCGTTTGCAGGAGCTGTTGGCGGCGCCGACTCTGCGCGGGGCGGTAGGCGAGCGCATGCTCGAAGGACTGCTGCGCCAAACCCTACCCGCCGACTCATACAAGACCCAGCACACCTTTCGTAACGGCCACCGGGTCGACGCCGCGATACAACTCGCGATGGGTTGGTGCCGGTAGACACGAAATTCCCATTGGAGAGCTTCCGCCGCTTTTCCGACGCCGATCAAACTGAGCGCGGGGAAGCGCCTGAGGAGTTTTCGCCGGGATGTGAAGGGGCATGTGGACGCCATAGCCGAGAAATACATATGTCCCGGCGAGACCCTGGATTTCGCGTTGATGTATATACCGGCCGAGAACGTCTAC
>CAUZJF010000067.1:0-9536 GCA_963579975.1 Dehalococcoidia bacterium | reverse complement strand
AGGCGTCCTTCGAAAGCGGTTCCCCGCTCTCGATGAGCTATATGCAGTTCCCGTCCGGGTCCTGCATATAGCACGCCGCCCTGTCTGGCGCCAGCCGTGCGGGTGGGTTCATCGCCACGCAGCCCCTACTGGTCAAGTCCCTGTACGTCTCCTCTATGTCGTCGACGTCGAAGGCCAGGTGGCCCGCGCCGAGGACGGCGCGCTCCTGTGTTGGTCTGTCGGAAGACGCCAGTTTACGATACTCGACCAGTTCCAGCATGTGGTCGCCGCCTAACGACAGGTGCGTGTCCTCATAACCGACCACCTGTGAGATCGGTCCCCCATTGCGTTCGACGAGCCGGACCAGCTCGAATCCCATCACTTCTCGGTAGAATTCCACCGAGCGGTCCAGGTCTTTGACGACGAAGCCGGTGTGGTTCATGCCTGTGATCATCTAACGGGGTTCCTCTCGAACCGCTACCTTGCCCCAATGGTGTCCGCAGAACGATGGGGGACTAGAGTATACCCGATGGCAGCTATGACTCACGTAACACAGACGTAATTCTCTTGGCCACACGCTGGAGCTGTGACAAACGACCCGCATGTCCCTTCTGCACTCGTTTTCTTCCCGATACGACAACCGGAAAGGCATTGAAACGCTAAAGAACGTCGGACTAATCTTAAACAGTCGCCAATTTGGTGAGATCGGATTACCGAATTATCAGGAACGCATCATCGGTCCCGCCCAAAGCAATTCGGAGTCGATACGACCGCTCAGCCGGCGCATAGACGTGGAACTCGAGAGGGATTTAGACGCAATACTCATGTATTTATTCTCATGTTTGAGTTATCATGCTTTGGTCGACTGAAGAATACGTGCAATCCAACGCCTCCCGCAGCGCCTTAGAAGCTGACTGCGAGCGAGGTTTTTTTCTCGCCCCCTGAACGGCGGACCGGCTAGACAGACAACAGGAGAGCAACATGGCGAAGGAAGAGGCAGAACCTCCAATACCTTCATCACGACCGTCCGCCCATCCCGGAGCCAAGACGCTTCTACGGCTGACCGGGTACGGCTGGCGGCACAAGTGGCCCATGTTGGGCTCTCTGGCGACGATGGCTCTCGCGACACTGGCCGGAATCGCTATCCCGACGCTCCTCGGCACGTCGGTCGACGAAGCCCTCGAGACCGGCCTCCGCCGGAACCTCATCCTGGCCGGAGGCGCCATCCTCCTCGTCAGTCTCATACGCGGCGTCATGGAATACGCGGAGTCCTATCTGTCGGAGTCCGTCTCCCAAAGGGCCGCGTTCGAGCTTCGTAACGATTTCTTCAAGAAGCTGCAACATCTCAGCTTCGGGTTCCACGACAAGCACCAGACGGGCAACCTCATGTCTCGGGCCACGGCCGACGTAGAGGCCGTCAGAGGCTTCCTGGGCCATGGGATCTTGAAATGGCTCAGGATCGTCCTGATGCTTGGGACCATCTCGTTCCTCCTCATGAGCATGAACTGGCGCCTGGGGTTGGTCTGCCTCGCGTTTATCCCCATCGTCGCGACGCGATCGACGACGATGTTCTTCCGCCTCAAGAAATTGTGGAGCCGGCGGCAGGCCGAGGTGGCAAACATGACCACCGTACTCCAGGAGAACCTGACCGGCGTGCGTGTAGTCAAGGCGTTCGGAGCCGGTAGGCACGAAGAGAAGCGGTTCCAGCAACGTGCATCAGCGGTTGCCGAGAACTCCTATGCGGCTGCCTCTATCTCCGCTTTGCGCGGAGCGCAGATGAGTTTGCTCGTCGGCTTGGCCACAGTCGTCATCGTTTGGGTCGGAGGCCGTGAGGTCATCCTGCACAACCTGACGACTGGGGAGATGACGGCCTTCGTGCTCTACATGGCAATGCTCGCCTCGCCCATCCGCGGCATCGCGTCGGCGGCCGCCGGCATTGCCCAGACGGTCGCCGCCGGGCAGCGCCTGTTCGAGGTCCTCGACGCCAGGTCGCCCGTCAGGCAATCGAAGGGGGCCCGAGACCTGCCGAAGGTCGCGGGCCACGTCAAGTTCGACAACGTGTCGCTCGACTACGACTCCTCAAAGCACGCTGTTCGGAATATCAGCTTCGAAGCCAAGCCGGGCCAGATCGTGGCGCTGCTCGGGGCTCCGGGCTCTGGCAAGAGCAGCCTGGTGCATATGATCCCGCGCTTCTACGACCCCTCGTCGGGCCGGATAACCGTAGACGACGTCGACACCCGTGACGTGACGCTTGAGTCGCTGCGCAAGAACACCGGCATCGTGCTGCAAGATGTGTTCGTATTCGGCGCGACCATACGTGACAACATCGCCTACGGAATGCGCGACGCCTCCCTCGAAAGAATCGAAGAGGCAGCCAAGGTGGCCCAATTACACGACTGGGTCGATAGCCTCCCCGCAGGGTACGACACGTGGGTCGGCGAGCGTGGCATAACGCTTTCCGGCGGCCAGCGGCAGCGATTGGCTATCGCCCGCACCGTCCTGCTCGACCCACCCATACTGATCCTCGACGACTCCACATCGAGCGTCGACGTCCGTACCGAGCAGCAGATCCAGAAGGCCCTTGCGGACGTGATCAAGGGCCGGACGACATTCGTCGTCGCCCACCGCATGTCTACCTTGCGTAAGGCCGACCTGGTGCTCGTCCTTGACCGCGGTCGTATCGTCGAAAGCGGCAGTCACGAAGACCTTAGAACGCTGAACGGCATCTACCAGCGTACCCTCAAGCTCCAGCTCCAGCCTCAAGAAAGCGGCACGCCTGAACGGCGCGAGACGGCAGACCAGGCGGTGAGGTCATGATCGCGAAGGTCCACGCGCCCCCGATATACCTCGACTCGAGGGGTACGCCCCAGTACGACCGCAAAGTCCTCTGGCGGCTGGCGGCCTACATCCGCCCCTACTGGCGACGGGCGCTGGTCGTTTTCGCCACGATGATGGTGTACTCCGGTACGGTCATCGCCGTGCCGGCTCTGGTCAAGCTGATGATCGACAACCACGTCGCACAAGGTGACGTTCGCGGACTCGACATGATGGCGATGATCCTGTTGGCCGTCTTCGTCATCCAGTTCGTAAGTCAATACACGCATCAGCGCCTGCTGGCCTTCGTGGGACAACGCGTGCTGCTGGCGCTCAGACTCGACCTGTTCCGTCATCTCCAGCGCCTTTCGATGTCGTTTCACGACCGTAATGAGGTCGGCAAGGTGATGTCGCGGCTGCAGAACGACGTGAGGCAGCTACAGGGGCTGCTGGATCTGGCGGTGCAGAGTTTGGCCGACCTCGTAAGCCTGGGCGGCATCATTCTGGTGATGGTGTGGATGGACGCACGGCTCGCCCTGCTCACGTTCATAGTGGTGCCCCCGTTGATCGCCGTGTTGCTCTTCTGGCAACGATTCGCCCGCAAGTCGTTCTTGCGCGTGCGGAAGGCCATGGCCAACGTGAACTCCGGACTCCAGGAGAACATCTCCGGAGTTCGAGTGGTGCAGAGCCTCAATCGGGAGGAGGTCAATACGCGCCGGTTTGGCAAGGTGAACCATGAGTACCTGGATGCCCACCTGCAGGCCACCAGGTACTCGGCGGTACTCAGGCCGGCCGTCCAGTTCCTTATGGCGCTGGCCCTGGCGTTCGTGGTCGTGTTCGGCGGGAGCCTTGTCCTGGGCAACGTTATCCAGGCCGGGGTGCTCGTAGCTTTCTTCCTTTACATCCAGCGCTTCTTCGAGCCCGTGCAGAGCCTGGTCGGACAGTACGCCTCGCTTCAACAGGCGATGGTGTCGGGCGCCCGTATCTTCGAGCTCCTGGACGTAAAGTCCGACGTTACCGACAGGTCCGACGCGGTCGAGCTACCGCGTGTCAAAGGTCATGTTCGATACGAAGGCGTTGGCTTCCACTACATGCCGGGAAATCCGGTGCTGCAGGACGTGAGCATCAATGTCCCAGCCGGCGAGACCCTGGCTCTGGTAGGCCCGACAGGCACCGGCAAGACCACGATCGCTTCCCTCCTGATGCGGCTCTACGACGTGACCAAAGGACGCATCACCGTAGACGGGCACGACCTCCGTGACGTCAGTCTCGAATCGCTGGCGCGGCAGATGAGCGTCGTGACTCAGGAGCCGTACCTCTTCTCCGACACCACGGTCATGGAGAACATCCGGTACAACCACACCGAGGCGCCGGACTCCGCCGTGTTCAAGGCGGCCAAAGCGGTCGGAGCCCACGAGTTCATACTGGACCTCGAGAACAGCTACGACACGGTCATTCAGGAGCGTGGCGCCAATCTAAGCGTTGGGCAGCGCCAGCTAATCAGCTTCGCCAGAGCGCTGGTCGCCGACCCTCAGATCCTGATCCTCGACGAGGCGACGGCCAACATCGACACAGAGACCGAGGTCGCGATTCAGCTCGCGCTGGCCGATATGCTAAAGGGACGGACTGCGATAGTGATCGCGCACCGTCTGTCCACGGTCAGGAACGCCAACCAGATCGCCGTCGTCGAGGGCGGCAGTACCAAAGAGACCGGCACCCACGACGAGCTTATGGCGCTCGGCGGCGCTTACGCCCGCCTGTACGCCTACTCCACCGACGGATAGCGTTCTACGTCTTCTCCCGCTGGGGACTTTGCACCAAAAGTCGCGACACGCGCTCGTGGTTCGACGGGCTCTCCACGAGCGCGGATACAATTCACCGCTCGTCCTGAGCTTGTCGAAAGACAAATGCAGACGGCAAGACCATTTTTTGTGCAAAGCCCCCGCTGGGAGAGGAGGCAAGACGCCTCCTGAATAGATCCCCGCGGAGTGCTAGTCCACAAGCTCGTGTAATCCTGCATTCCGACCACTCGCTCGCGCACGCCTACCCCAAAACCGTCTTTGAAAGCGCACCAGAGGGACCACGCCCTCGAGGTCCCTCTGGTGCGCTTCTACGTCCGCGACGTCGTCGAAATACATCGTCCGCACTTGAGCGGCGTCGCCCTCCAGGCGAGCGTGGTCTCCCGGAATATCCGCTCCCCGGTGAAACCTCAGGCTCACGAACTTCTTCGTCCTCGGCTGAAAGCTGACCAGGTTGCCTTTGTACATGAAGGTCAGTGTGCTCCACTTGATCGTCTCGTCGATTCTGCGAGTCCGCGCCCAGGATGACCTCTCGGACCCGTATCATGGCGTCTTTCAATGGATGGTCGAATCTCTCGAACCAGGCATCCACCTCTTTGTTAACGTTCATGCATCCCCTCGCGCCGATTGAGCCTGCGTCCCCGGCGTCGCGATGGTACAAAGCGGGACTTTGCTCGTCAATCGAGAACGCCACCAGCTCACCACGAACGGTACCCTGCCCGATCGCTTTCAGCTCGTGGGAGGATTTTGGAGATTATGCTCGACGTCCGATCTGGTCTATCCTAATGGCGTGACCGAGACAATCAACAAAGCTGTCGTGTTGGGCGCCGGTACGATGGGGTCGCAGATCGCGGCCCTTCTCGCCGGCCACGGCATCCCTTGCGATCTGCTCGATCTCGCTTCGGACGGCGTTCGAAGGAGCCGTCTCGCCGAGGACGCGATTCGACGCCTGCCGAAACTCAGACCCAGTCCGGTCTTCGCGGAAGCCGACCTGGCGCTCATCCGGTCGGGCAACTTTTCCGACGACCTGTCCCGCGTCGGTGAAACCGACTGGGTCGTCGAAGCCGTGACCGAAGACCTGGACGTCAAGCGCGACCTTTGGTCGCGAGTCGCCGGCCAGGTGCGCCCCGACGTGCTCGTCAGCACCAACACGTCGGGCATTCCTATCCGTTTCATCGCTGAAGCGCTGCCCCCTCCCCTGCGGGCGCACTTCCTGGGCACCCACTTCTTCAACCCTCCCCGATACCTAAAGCTGTTGGAGGTCATTGCGGGGCCCGATACGTCGCCCGAAGTTGTCGCCACCGCGACGAAACTAGCCGAAGGACTCCTGGACAGGCGTGTCGTGCTCGCCCACGACGTTCCGGGCTTCATCGCCAACCGGCTCTGGGCCTACGGCACCCTGGCCACGCTCCGGGCGGCGGAGAGACTGGGACTCGGCCCCGACGAGGTGGACGGTATCACAGGGCGAGCCATGGGGCGCCCGAACAGCGCCACCTTCCGCACCCTGGACCTCGTGGGCCTCGACGTCTTCATATCTATTTGCGACAACATGCAGGATTCCTTGTCAGACCCCGACGACAAGGCGGCCTTTAAGGCGCCGAGCTACCTTCGCGAAATGGTGGCGCGCGGTTGGACCGGAGAGAAGACCGGACAGGGCTTTTACAAACGCACGGAGCTAGCCGGCGAAAGGCAGATTCTTGCTCTCGACCCCGGCACGTTCGAGTACCAGCCGAGACGTGGGGTCTCCTCGGCGTCGCTCGAGGCTGCCCTCGATGAGAACGACCCGAGCCGACGACTCAAGAGGCTCACCAACAGCGACGACCGTGCCGCCCGGCTGGCCTGGGCGTCGCTGTCTCCGCTGATGGCCTATGCGGCGCGAAACGTCGGCGTGGCCGCGGACGACATCGCCGGCATCGACCGTGCAATGACATGGGGTTTCGGCTGGGAGCTCGGCCTGTTCGACATCTGGGACACTCTGGGCGTCGCAGAGACGGTCGCACGGATGAAATCCGACGGCCTGGCGATCCCCGATTGGGTCGAGACTCTGGCCGGCCGTTCCACCGGTTTCTACAGGAACGAGGCCGAGCGCAAGGTCCAGTTCATGACCGACGGCCACTACGCTCCGCTTCCTGCAGACTAACGGCGAGCACCACGCGACGTGCCGGGAGACGACTGACGATCTTTACCCCCCCCGTCGTTCTGAGCGAAGCGAAGGACCTGGGGTCGGACCGCCCGGCTCAACGCGCATCACGGGCGCCGGCCCCCCAGATTCTTCGCAGGGCTCAGAATCGTCCATGTTCCGTGACACCCCAAGGGATGAGGAGGGGGCTCTTTCCAACCCTTGGAGCGCTCTATTCTTCATACCAATGACAGCCAGGGAGACCGCTTACGACTTACCCTCGCCATCGCCGCCGTCCTTCATGCTCAAGAACGGACTCAGGAGCTTGGTAAATTCCATCGGGAATATGAACTTGGTCGCAGCACTCGAGCCCAGCGCCTTGAGCGTGTCGAAGTACTGAAGGCTCATTGTTTTCGAGTCGACGTTCTGCGCAACACTGAATACCTTGTCGAGAGCAGCCGCGAAACCGTCGGCCCGAAGAACCGCCGCCTGCTGATCGCCCTCAGCGCTCAGAATCTCGGCCTGCCGCTGGCCTTCCGCCTTGAGGATGGCCGCCTGTTTCTCGCCCTCGGCCACGGTGACGGCCGCTTCCTTGGTACCGTTTGCTTCGGTCACGATGGCGCGCCTGAGCCGCTCCGCGGACATCTGCCGGTTCATCGCTTCCTGGATGTCCCGCGGTGGTTCGATCTCACGTATCTCGACATTCTCGACCTTGATTCCCCACCGTTCCGTCTCGGCATCGAGCTTCAGCCGTAGCACTGAGTTGATGCGCTCGCGCTGGGAGAGAACTTCGTCGAGGGTCATCTCTCCAACGACAGCGCGTAAGGTGGTGGTTGCCAGGCCTACGACAGCGGTGTGGTAGTTCTCCACTATAAGAACAGCGCGGTCCGAGCTCTCGGCCATCACCCTCATATAGACCAGGAAGTCGATGTCGATTCCGGCATTGTCGCTCGTAATGTTCGTCGAACGCGGTATGTCCATGACCTCAGTACGGAGGTCCAGCTTCGTCCCCGAGTGCACAATTGGTATGAGCCACGCCGGGCCCGGACCCTTCATGCCATCGAAGTTGCCCCACTTGAAACGGGCCATCCTTTCGTAGCTCTTCAAGAAGTTGATGATCGCCATTGCAGCCCCTCCTAGGAAACTATTGACCCGCTAAAGCTGTGAACTCCGACGCCGTCGAGATCTGAAGATATATAGGGATTCCAGAGGAACGTTGCCTACGCCATCGAGATCTTGGGCAAGTCTTCCTCGCCGTCCTCGTGGGGCAGAGGTGACGTGAATACCTTGAGGGTAAGCCCGTCGGCCTCCGCAACCAGGATCTCTTCGCCCTTCTCGATGATCTCTCCCGAGTCGGACACCGCGCTCCACTCCTCGCCCGCGACGCGCACCATGCCTCTGGCCGCGAGCTCGAAAGTGACGATGCCCGCCTGGCCGACGAGCGACGTTATCGAGGTGGGCGCGGAAGTGCCGGGCTTGCGAGCCCCAAGAATACTGCGGACGAAAAACATGACAATCACGGCCATTCCGGCGCTCGTAACCCCTACGAGCCAGGGGTTGACGCGCAGGTCTGGCGCGTCGATAGGCTCGGGAGTGAAACCCGGCAGCGCGAAGTCGCCGAACAGAAGTATGCCGCCGAGAGCGAACGACACGATCCCCGCACTACCGAACACCTGCGTGCCCGGGATCTGGACCTCCAATATGAACAGCCCCACCGACAACCCGATCAATACGATGCCGACCCAGTTCACCGGCAGCTGCCCCATCCCAACAAACGCCAGGGCAAGGAACATGATCCCGAGGACACCCGGCAGTATCAATCCAGCGCCCAGGAAAAACTCGATGAAGACGCCAAGAGCACCAAGAGCCAGCAGAAGGAACGTTACCGTAGGGTCGGCCAGAAACCCGAGGAGGTTCTCCAGGAGCGTCTTCTCGATGCTGGTCACGTCGAGCCCCTCGGTCTTCAGCTCGAGCAAGGTCCCTCCCGTGAGCTGTCCGTCTATGAATGTGCAGCCCTGGCCGATACACACGGTGCGGCCGTCGATCTGGGCCATCAGTTCGGCAAGATCTACAGCGACTACGTCGATGATGTTGTTCTCCAAGGCCTCGGAAGCGGAGTAGGACTTCGCGTCCATCACGGTCGCCTCGAGGGCCTGGATGTTCCGGCCCCGCGCCTCAGCGATACTCCGGATGTCGGCCGCGGCGTCCTCCTTCATCTTGGACTCAAGAGCCGACGGGAGGTCGCCTCCAGCGCCCACGGGCGAGGCCGCGCCGATGTTTGAGACGGGGGACATGGCCGCTACGTGGGCGGCGGCGGTGATGAAGGTGCCGGCTGAGGCGGCTCGGGCGCCCTGCGGAGATACGAACACGACCACTGGAACCGGCGAATCGAGGATCGATCTCACCATGTCCCTGGTGGCATCGATCAGCCCGCCCGGAGTGTCCAGGGTGACCACGAGAACACGGGCTCCGTCGTCGGCCGCCTTGTTTATCCCGCGGTCCAGGAACCGGCCCGTGACGGGCAGAATTGGCTCATTTATCTCGAGCAAGGCTACATGCGGGCCGGCGCCCAGCGCCGTGGAGGCTCCCTGAGAGAAGATGGCTCCTCCGAACCCTAGGACCATAAGGACGATTGCTAGCCGGTCCCTCATCGCAGTCTCCAGGGTTGCCAGTGTACCACGGTAGGAGTGCAGAACGAAGCGTTAAGGAGGTGATTAATGGTTTGTTACCTTACATGTAAGGATATAACACGAGGCCTGTTTTGTCAACCGATGATGCCTCCGGACGACGATGCACCGGCCGTGCGCCCATCACCGTCAACAGGA
>CAUZJF010000066.1:0-9571 GCA_963579975.1 Dehalococcoidia bacterium | reverse complement strand
GCGAGACACTCCAAGGAAAGATCGGAGGACCTACGAGACAACACCTCGATGACGGCGGTAAACCTCTCAAGCTGGGCCATGCTGAGGCTCTTGAGCAGCGAGGGGCTTGCGTCGAAGAAGCTGCAAGCCAAGGTGCTGGACTTCCAAGTCCCCTTGTAAAGGCTCTCCCCAAGCTTCGACCAGGTCTCTATCTGCCTAGACCTGAGATTCTCCATTGCCTCGGGGCTGGCCCGGAAGTAGCAGGTAGCGAGTGCAGGCGATTGCTCGCAGAGCCGGCTGCCACACTCCGTCCACTTAACGAAATAGCTGAACGGCATGCCGCCGACAACGTCTGAGCTGACCCTGAAGTACTCGCTCGCAGTCTTCCACGAACGGACCGACTGTCCGGCAAGAGCCAGACCACCCTCTGCCCAGACCGAGAGCTGTTCATCTCCAAGAGTCGTCGCTACGTGGCCCCAGGCAGTCACGAATACCGTCGTCAGGTCCGCTGGGAAGCCGCCTAACTCACCGGCGATTCGTTCTCTCGTTTGTTCTACGGTTTCTGCCATGACAAACCTTGGCCGCCAACTGTCCTGAGCAGATCGAGAAAATTCGTCACCATGGCCGCGGTCGCTCCGAAGACAAGGTGCCCGTCGTAGGCGTACGACCATGTCCGGAACATCTCACCGTCCTTGACCCGGGTCTCGTCTCGCCGATTGGTCTGGTCTTCGAGCGCGGACAGCGGCGCCATCAGTACCTCGGCCACCTCCCGGGAATCTGGCTGGAACGGGTAGCCGGAGGGGATTACCCCGACGTAGGGGCTAACGCGATAGTTGGAAATGGTCGCAACGTCGTCGAGTTCGCCCAACACCTCGACGTCTTGAGGGACTATCCCCATCTCTTCGTGGGCCTCACGGAGGGCCGTCTCCAGCATCGACCCGTCGTCCTCGCTCATCCGACCTCCGGGGAACGCTATCTCCCCCTTATGATCTGTCACCAGATCGCTACGCTTGTTCAGCACGAGTTTGTATTCGCCATCTTCGAAATACAGGAGGACCAGCACGGCCGCGGGCAAGAGCCTCAGATCGTCGATCGTCTTCTTGCGATGGCGGGCGAGCGCTCTCGCGACCGCCTCGATGGTAGAAGACCGAGTGTCCGTGTTTCTCAACGAGTTAGTCACTGAAGCAATATGTCCAACTGGAGGTGCACCCGCATCGCCTGCCGGCTACTTCACCCATAATCTGGCCGAGTATCAACAGAAGCAGGAACTGGGGCTACGTGGCCCGCTTTCTATCGGTCGCTTGGCCCCCAACGTAACGAGTGGGAACTGGAACCGGGAGACGCTGTTTCTACTCGAATATCGAGGATATGACTTCCTCAATACTGCGCTGCACGGGATGATCGTCTGTGACAGCCCAGTTGACCGCAACCTGACAGGCCCGGCGCGGCGCGATCCCCTGCATCATCATCTTGCCGGCATAGATAAGAAGCCTGGTGCTCGCCCCTTCGGCCAGACCATGGTCTCTCAAATTGCGCACCTTCTGACCCAATTTGGCGAGACGAACCGCGGTCTCGGAATCGATCCCTGATTCGTACTCGACTATCTGCGCTTCGATGTCTGGAGGTGGCGGATCGAATTCGATCGCCACGAATCTCTGGCGGGTGCTGTGCTTGAGGTCCTTCAACGCACTCTGGTAGCCCGGGTTGTAGGACATGACGAGCAAGAACCCGTCGGCCGCCTCCAGTATCTCTCCACGCTTCTCTATCGGCAGGATGCGCCGGTGGTCCGTGAGAGGGTGAATAAGTACGGTCGTGTCCTTGCGGGCCTCGACGATTTCATCGAGATAGCAGATGCCACCGACCTTCACCGCTCGAGTCAACGGCCCATCTATCCAAACCGTACTGTCGCCCTCCAGCAGGTAGCGCCCTACAAGGTCGCTGGCCGTAAGGTCTTCGTGGCAGGCGATGGTAACAAGTGGAACGCTTCCGCCGTTTGTCGAAGGGGCATTGCCGTCGGCGCGCCGCACCTTCGTAAGCGGGCGACCGAGCCGGTACGACATGTATTCGACGAATCTGGTCTTGCCGCAGCCTGTGGGCCCCTTGAACAGGACGGGGATTTTCTGGCTGTAGGCTGCCTCGAAAAGCTCTATCTCGTCGCCAACCGGCAGATAATACGGCTCTTCTTTTAGTCGGTATTCCTCTACGACGTAGCTACGGTAAAGGGTCTTTGTGGATGTCGTCATACCTGAGATTGCTGCTTCCTTTTTGGTTTTACCCGGTCGGCCCACAACCGGCGAACGGAGCGCTTGAGGTCGGCCAGCGTCCCGTTGTTTCCAATGACCACGTCTGCTTGAGCCAACCGTTCTTCAGAGGGGACCTGGGACTGAACGCGGGCTTTCGTTGCTTCGGCGTCCAGCCCACTCCGGCGCCGCACACGCTCAACCACGTTCGCTTCCTCTGCATCGGTGGCCCAGATTTCGTCAATCAAGGAGGTCCAGCGCACGTCTTTGCGAACCGCTTCAACTAGAAGGGGCACTTCGACTACGACGGTATGGGCTCCGAACTCCCTCAACTGTTTCAGACGCTGTTCTATCAGCGAACGAGTGAGCGGATGTACGATGGTATTGAGCCTTCGAAGGGCTTTCTTGTCCCCGAAAACGATGGCTCCTAGCTTGTTCCGGTCAACGGTACCGGTCGAGGTCAGGACTCGCTCTCCGAACTCGTCCACGATCTGCTGCCAGCCTGAAGTCCCTGGCCTGTAGGTCTCGTGGGCAACCTCGTCGGCCTCGATGATCTCGGCGCCTAACTCGCTGAGAACCCTGGCGACCTCGCCCTTGCCGGTTCCGATCCCCCCGGTTAGTCCGATGACGAACATATTCCGCCGATAGTTGACGAATTCGTTTACCATTCTAGCAACGCCCCATATGAGGGTCAAGAAATCAGCGTGACACCAAGCCGGTCGGCTGTGACTGGATGACCGACTGGCCCACTTGGGCGTTACGCTATAATTGGCCGCGGACCGGAGGGTGACTGTGATGACCCAATTCAGAGACCTACCCAGTGTCGATGCCGTGCTTTCAAACAGCCGCGTCCAACACCTGGTCGACGAGTATTCCCGAGACGCTGTCCTGGCCTTGGTGCGGGAGCAGATCGACGACGCCCGCAACAGTGTCAGATCAGGAGGTGTCGCCCCTCAACTCGACGACCTGATCGACGCCCTCGAAGCGCGCGTCGCCGAGTCGTGGCGCTTGTGGCCGCGCCCAGTCATCAACGCCACGGGCGTCGTGCTCCACACGAACCTGGGCCGTGCGCCCCTGAGCGACGATTCGGTCGCCGCGATGGAGAGCGCGGCGAAGGCTTACAGTGAGCTCGAGCTAGACCTGGAGACCGGCAAACGCGGCTCCCGGCAAGCCTATCTCGGCCGTCTGGTCTGCGAGCTCACGGGGGCCGAGGCCGCATTCGTCGTCAACAACAATGCCTCGGCGGTGCTGCTCGGGCTGGCGGCGGTAGCGGCAGGCAAGGAAGTCATCGTTTCGCGCGGCGAAGCCGTCGAGATCGGCGGCGGGTTTCGCATCCCCGACGTGCTGAGGCAAAGCGGCGCCGATCTGGTCGAGGTTGGGACGACCAACCGCACCTACGTTCAGGACTACGAGCGCGCCTTGAGCAAGCGGACAGGGGCCATCCTCTCTGTCCACTCCAGCAATTTCAAGGTGAGTGGCTTCACTCACTCGCCGAGCCTCGCGGAGCTGGTGAAGCTCGGATCGGACCACGCCGTTCCGGTCCTGCACGACCTGGGCAGCGGCTGTTTGCTCGACACGAGCGCGTACGGTCTCGCCCACGAACCGATGCCACAGGAGAGCATCGCTGCGGGCGCGTCTCTGGCCTTCTTTTCCGGAGACAAGCTACTCGGCGGGCCGCAGGCTGGCATCGTTGCTGGCTACAAGGACCTTATCGGCACGGTCTCGCGCCACCCCCTAGCGCGGGCCCTGCGTTGCGACAAGCTCAGCATGGCTGGGCTTGTCGCAACGCTGCTCCATTACATTAAGGGGGAAGCACAGGAGAAGGTACCGATCTGGCGGACGGTCGGCGAGCCACACGACAGCCTGAATGAGAAGGCCACGCGTTGGAGTCGGCACCTCGGTCGTGGGACATCGGTCGCCGAGGGGCTCTCGACCATCGGCGGCGGAAGCCTCCCCGGCGAGACTCTCCCGACGTCGCTGCTTGTGCTCGAACCTGGCGCCGACGGCGGCGCCGAGGCGCTTGCGGCGCGGCTGCGCAGAGGAGAGCCGCCGGTCGTCGGGCGCATTGACGACAACCGTGTCTTACTCGACCCCCGCACGGTCCTGTCCGAACAAGAGGAAGACCTCCTGAAGGTAGTCTCCGACGCCCTTGGCGACGACTAGTCGCGAGCGGGAACTGTGACCGCGATAACCGAGAAGCGGATACAGGTGAACGGCGTCCCGCTGTGGACGGCCGTTCAGGGGCAAGAGATGCCCGTTGTCTTGTGCCACGGCGGGCCGGAGGTATACGACTACCTCGGACCAGTCGCGGGTATGATCGACGACATCGCCACCGTATACCGGTACGACCAGAGAGGCTGCGGCCGTTCTGAACATGTCTTGCCATACGACGTCGAGACCTTCGTCGAAGAACTCGACGGGCTAAGAGAGCATTGGGGGCTCGATACGTGGGTCGTGGGCGGCCACTCCTGGGGCGCAGAGCTGGCGATTGCCTACGCCGTCTCGAAGCCCCATCGGGTGTCGGGGCTCCTCAGCCTGTCCGGGACCGGAGTCGACGATAATTGGCACGAGGAATATCACAGAAACCGCGCGGCTCGCCTGAGTCCGAAAGAGCGTGAGCGCTTGCAATACTTGGATAGGTCGGAAACTCCGATCGGAGCCGAGCTCGACGCTGTCAGAAAAGAGCGACTAGCGCTACTGGCACGTACAGAGCTATTCGACCCGTCGCTGGTAGAGCGGGCCCCCAAATACGATGCGTTCCCAATAAACTATGACCAGAACGCGATGATGGGCAAGCCGTGGGAGGGGTTAAGCGGTCCGGAAGAGTTCGTGGCAAGAGTCTCCGAGCTTCGAATGCCAGCTCTCATCGTGTACGGTGAGGGCGACCCCCGCCCGCGGTGGACCAACACCCAGCTCACAACAATGCTACCCGACGGCAGATTCGTCGAAGTACCAAGGGCTGGACACGACATCTGGGTCGAGCGGCCGGAACGGCTGCGGCCTATCCTGCGCCGCTTCATCGGCGAGCTAGCCTGATCAACCAATGATCGTTCTCTGTGATCTCTGTGTCCTCTGTGGTGAAACCCTCCGATGACGTTGTTCGAGCATCACGCACAACGGCAGCAGGAACGTGACGCGCCCCTGGCCTCCCGGATGCGCCCGCGGGCCTTCGACGAACTCGTCGGACAGGAGCATATCGTCGGGCCCGATAAGGTGCTGCGAAAGAGCATCGAGGCCGACCAGCTTCCATCGATCATCCTCTGGGGGCCACCGGGAAGCGGGAAGACGACCCTCGCGCTGCTGATCGCCTCCATCACGAGGAGCCACTTCAGCGCGGTCAGCGCCGTCGGGTCAGGGGTTGCCGACCTGCGACGGGTGGTCAAGGAGGCGGGTGATCGGGCGGGCATGCACGGCCAGAGGACGATCCTGTTCATCGACGAGATCCACCGCTTCAACAAGGCCCAACAGGACGTCATCCTGCCTCACGTAGAGAACGGGACGGTGGTGCTGATCGGCGCTACGACGGAAAACCCCTCGTTCGAGGTCAACTCGCCACTGCTGTCCCGCTGTCGCGTCTTCACCCTCAACCCCTTGGACGACGACAGCATCGCCGAGATAGTGAAGCGCGGGCTGTCGGACGCCGAAAGGGGGCTCGGCGGACTCAATGCGAGCCTTGACGACGAGGCGCAGGCCACCCTCGTGACCATGTCCAACGGCGACGCCAGGGTCGCACTCAACGCCCTCGAGATGGCTGTCGGCGCCGCCAGACCCGACGACTCCGGCGTCCGCCACGTCGATACGGCGATGATCGAGGACGCGATGCAGCAACGCTCGCACCTCTACGACAAAGCGGGCGACCAGCACTACGACATGGTCTCCGCGTACATCAAGTCGATGCGCGCGTCCGACCCCGATGCGGCGGTCTACTGGCTGGCCCGCATGATCGAAGCCGGCGAGGACCCGCTGTTCATCGCGCGACGACTGGTCATCCAGGCGGCCGAGGACGTGGGCATGGCCGACCCGCAGGCGCTATCGGTGGCGGTAGCGGCGCAGCAGGCGGTGCACTTCGTCGGGATGCCCGAGGGGCGCATCCCCCTGGCCGAAGCCACCGTGTACGTGGCAACCGCCCCCAAGAGCAACTCCGCTTACGCCGCCATCGACGCCGCGTTGTCGGACGTCCGCAAGGGCCGCAACGACCCGGTGCCGCTGCACCTGCGCAACGCGGTCACGGGCCTGATGCGCGAGATGGGATACGGAAAGGGGTACAAGTACGCCCACGACCACGACGGCCACTTCGCTCCGATGCAGAACCTACCCGAGAGGCTGAAGGGCCGCAGGTACTACAAGCCGAGCGATCAAGGGCGAGAGCGGGAGATCGGCGAGCGCCTCAAGAAGTGGCGCGGCGAGGGAGAACCGAGCGATTAGCCAGGTCAATCTCTCGTCAGTTCTCTTCCGCCAAGGGAATGAAGTAAGAGACATCACTCCTGGCCATCTCCGCGAAGAGAGTGTGAATTTCTTCGTTTGTTCAGATCGCCACCTTCCAATTTGCATCGACGAGGTGACAGACGTATTCCCATGAACGAGTCCACCAGTACATCGGAAGCGTCCAACCGCGACTCGAGGTCCGGCGATCGCTCCGTCAAACCTTTCGAGCTCTTCTTCGATCTCGTTTTTGTCTACGCGTTTACCCAGGTCACTCAACTTCTGGCGCACGAGCTGAGCTAGGGCGGCCTCGGGCAGGGCATTCTACTTCTAGCGGCGATGTGGCTAGCGTGGTCGTCTTACTCCTGGCTCGGCACTCACATCGACCTCGACTAGGTCGCCGTGATGGGGGGAATGCTGACCGCCGCGCTTGCCGTTCCCGACGCCTTCGGCGAAAGCGCTGTCCTGTTCGCGGTGGCATACGCGTTCGTGCGTCTCATGCAGGTCGTGCTGTTCGGAATCGCGGCTCGAAAAATGGACGGTTTGATGCCCGCCCTCCTCCGTTTCGCTCAGTCGGCCACGGGCGGCCCCGTGATTATCCTGGTCGGAGCCGTGTCCGGAGCGGGACCACTTGAAGCGTGGTGGGCAGCGACGCTTCTGCTCGAGTTCGGTGCTATGTACCTTATGAAAATGTCCGGGTGGAGGATCTCGGCGGGTCACTTCTCGGAGCGCCACGGATTGATTTTCATTATCGCCCTGGGGGAAGCCGTAATCTCGATTGGTGTCGGGGCACATGACCTACCACTCGACGGCGGAGTCGTGATTCCGGCCCTGCTCGGACTGGGCGTCATCGTCGCGTTGTGGTGGACCTACTTCGACGTGAATGCACTCGCGGCGGAGCGCCGCTTGGCCTCGATCAGTGGCGCAGACCGAGCGGAGGTGGCGCGCGACGCGTACTCCTATCTCCATCTACCGATGACCATCGGAGCGGTTTTTTCAGTCTCGGGGTCAAGATGACGCTCGCGCACACCGATGAAGTCCTCCGGACGATTCCAGCGGCGGCACTGTGCGGGGGCCTCGTCCTCTACCTGCTCGAACAGCTCGGCAGGCCTATATAAGGCTTTGCGGCTGTGTAATGTAGACTCGCCCTTCAGTGCCAGGGGAAAGCGTAGCTAGGATCGTTTACGAAGCGGCGCGTTCCCGCGTCAATCTGAATCGAGGTCGACGGCGGGAGCTCCACTGCCAGGTCATTCGAGTCGACGCTGACCGTCCTTTGCGTCTGGACCCGCTCGGAGCGGGCCCACATACTCGGTTGGCCCTCGCGTGCGTAGCTCTCTTCGTTGAACCGGACCTCGGTGAACCGATGCTCTCCGAAAACCCCAGCCTGGACTATAACTCTTCGCGTCTCGGTCGGGCTCAGGTTAACAAGCTGGACACCTGTGCGTTCGGCTTCCAGCTTGTCCACGAGAGCCGCGACGTCAAGGGGTAGACCAGGCCGGCGACGGTCCCGGTCGAAGATACGGACCTGTCCGCGTTGCAGGCCTCCGTTGTACATCGGTTGCGGCGATCCCATCGTCAGGTGGGTCAAGCCTTTCATGGCGATGGGATTCGGAGGCCAGAAATCGTCTCGCAGTTTCGTGGCAACGTCGCGGGTGTCCAGCCGCAACGTGTCAATGATTCTCAGCACGTGGTCTAGGTCGGCCTGCATCATCTTCAGCGGCCATTCCGGGTTCTTGCCGTCGTAGTACTGGAACCGAGACTGGTCGGCGACGCCGCCCTTGCCGTCGCCGGCAGACGCGACGCGGTTCCAGTCACCGTCTTTATCGCCTTCCCTGAGCGTGACGATCAGGTCGTAGTCCTCCTTCGACATCGAGGCATGGTAGAGGTGTGCGGGCTCTCTCAAGGGCATCTGCCTTGGTTCCGCCCAACCGTCCGGCCCGTAGCGATTCGGCACGAGCAGGTGGCCGTCATCGCGCGGCATCGCGTTGTCGAGCATCAACCTGAGCTGAGACCGCAGCAGGTCGAGGTAGCCAAAGTCGCCGCTTAGAAGCAGAGCGCACTCCGCGGCTACCGTCAGCGCGATGAACATCCGGTCGCAGCCGCCGCGCCTGTTCCAGCCATGAATCCCGTTCCACCAGAGTCCCTCGCGGTGCTCGCCGATCTTGCCGGTAGGCCCCACGTTGTCGGGCACAACACCGTTGTTCTGTTTGGTGCGGTCTATCCAGACGTCGACGTAATCGAGCACCCACTTCTTGTACTTCTCATCGCCGGTGTAGAGATAGGCGTTGGTGACCAGTCCCGTCGCGCAAAGATTGGACGGTTCGTCGCCGTTGAGCACGACATCGTCGAAGATCGACAGTATCTCCTCGCGACGTTTCGGGTCCTCGTACCAGTCGGACTCCAGATCCTTGACGATCGGATACATATGGGTGAACAGCGGTCCCTTGCTCGGGCCCTGACGGCTGCCGCGGCGATGGCCGAAGTCCCCCATGGAGCCGGGATCGAGCCACGACTTGACCAGCTCCAGATCCCCAGTGACCTCGCCGTTGCTATGGATGAGCGGCGGTGCCCCTCGTGCTTTCAGCAGAGGGCCGACGCTGCTGGTGAAGGGCGACCGAATGATTTTGTGCTCGGGGTCGTAGTTCGGAGCGTCCGGGTCCTCGCCGATGAACATCGCGGCGAATTTCCTCGACCTCCGTATGTTCTCGGCGATTGTCGGGTCGGCGAGGCCGAACTCGAAAAAGCTCTCGCTGCCCTCACCCATGTGGAACCAGTCGGAGTTGAACGGGATAGCTAGGTTCCACCATTCGTTATGAAGCTGGGCCATGTACATCTCGTGAATCGGTTCTCCGGGGGCCGGCTTGACCTCTTCACTGTAGAAGCGAGTCGTGGCGTTCCATTCTCTCAGGGCCATATCGAGCAGCCTATGG
>CAUZJF010000065.1:0-9641 GCA_963579975.1 Dehalococcoidia bacterium | reverse complement strand
GGCATACCTGAGAACCAATTGAACGCGAGTCTTGTGTCGCTATCTCAAGAGACCGCCCTACGTTACAATAGTGTGACGCTGCCACGTGTCGATGATATCGGGCCGCCTTTACGGCAGCGAAGAATCTCCGAGACTCCGTAGGACGTAGTAGAGTTGCAGGAACTGCCTGACCTTGGTCCTCGGCCGGGGAGTCATCGTCGGAGCCCACTCACCCTATGAACATGAAGAGTTCCCTCGTTGCCCGGTTAATCAAGGTCGCCGCTACCGTCGCCGGCGCCCTGGTGGTTGCCTCAATGCCTGTATGGTCATCTGGGACGGCCGGTGCGGACGCCAGCTCGATCGAGATCAAGTCCTCCAGCGTGACCAGCGAGTTTCCCGACGGGTTCCGTTTCTTGCTGGAGGCAAGCCACGACAGCGACATAGTGTCCGTGGCCGTTCGACTGAAGATCGGGCAGCAGACCAGCGCCTCTTTCAACTACCTGTGCGATGCGTCCGGTCAAGAGGCGGAAACATGGCGCTGCGACGAGCTGGACGTCGGCAAGGTCGTCGACGGCGAGCTTCTGTGGCGTACCAACTCGGCTGGCAACTACATCCCTCCGGAGACATTGATCACTTACAGCTTCGAGATCGAGGACTCAGAGGGCAACACGCTGGAGACCGAACAGGAGGAGTTTATCTACCGTGACGTTCGGTACGAGTGGAAGGAGGTCTCCGAAGGCCCGGTCACCGTGGCCTATCACGGGCCCGTGCTCAGCCGGGCAACCATCGTCCTCGAAACGATTATCGAGACGATAGACACCATGGCGCCGTTGCTTGGCGCAGAATCGGAAGGCCCGATCAGGGTAGCCGTGTACAACAACAATCTGGAGATGTTGGGAGCGTTGCCGCGGGGAAGCGCCACTATTAGACGGGAACTCATCACAGAAGGACAGGCCTTCTTCGAAATGGGCGTTCTGCTGATGATCCAAGGCGGTACCCGAGCAAAGGGGACAGCGTCCCACGAGGTGACTCATATTCTCGTTCACCGGGCTGCGGACGGGATTTTCCGTCGGGCTCCGTCCTGGGTTCAAGAGGGCCTGGCTGAGTACGCCAACGTTGAACCCGAGTCTGGTATCTCCTACGAGCTAGCCCTTGATTTTGCGGTTGCCACCGGCCGGCTTCTGCCCGTCCTTTATATGCAGACACTGCCCGGAGACCCCGAAGACGTCATCATCTTCTATGGCCAGGCGCGTAGCATGATCAGGATGATGGTCGACGAGTGGGGCATCGACAAGATGAACCAACTTATGAAAGAGATGAAGTCCGGCAAGGATATGGACTCTGCGCTGACTGCGGTCTATGGCTTTGACCGCCAGGGGCTGGACGATCAGTGGAGAGACAGCGTCGGCGCGCCGCGTTACGAGCCGCCGAACACCGAAAAGGCCAAGCCCACGCCCATACCGAAAACGGTCGTGCTGCCGTTCAGCCTTACGCCGCAGGCTGGTGCCGAGGCTATCGGTTCCATCTCGGCGGAAGAAACGCCAACGCCGACGCCCGAGCCGACGCTTGCTCCTGTGGCGGCCGTGGCGCCGGAGCAGAGCGCACAGGAAACGCGGGACGAGGCGTCGAATTCTTCGGATGCGGAAACGAGTCCAGCGGAGACGGGTACCTCGGGAACCGGATGTTTTGCGCTGACAGGAGGCCCGGCGAGCGCGGACCTGCTTACCGCGGCGATGCTCATCGGGATGGTCGGGCTAGCGTCGCAACGCCGCCGCCCGGGCTGACCTGCCCGAACGTACCACAATGCCGCCCCTCGGCCCGTTTCACCGAGAATGCCGGCTTATCTGTCGTTCTGATCGAGCGTAGGTGGCGGTTCTTGGTGGGACCGTAATTGGCGATGGGTCTCTTGGATTCCTCACTACGTTCGGAATGACGGAGTCCTGTGAAGGGCGGCAATTCCAAACGGGCCTACCTCGTTCGCGGATTAAGTACGTCGTTGAGCGCGTCGCCGAGCAGGTTCCACGAAAGGACCATAGTCCACGCTATCAGCCCAGGACCGAGCAGCATCCAGGGCTCTTCCCGTAGCGCCCCGATGCTACCGTTCTGCAAGAGCATCGTTCCGAGGCTCGGCCGTGGCGGCTGAATGCCCAGTCCGAGCCAGCTCAGAATGATCTCGGCGCCCACCATGCTGCCCATACCCATCGTCACGGTAACGACGATGGGACTGATAGCGTTCGGCAGCAGGTGCCGGAAGAGCACGCGAGGCGTAGAAGACCCGATGGCCCTCGCGGCCTCGATGTGCTGGGTCTCCTTCAGGTAGAGTATCTGACCGCGGACGAGCCGCGCCGTGCCTATCCAGGTGAAGCTTACGAGCGCTACCGAGATCACCAGATAGTCGACCACACCGCTGGTCAGGAGCCCATCCAGGGGGGTGTTGTCCTCCACCCATATCATCCACTCGCGCAACCTAGGCTTCAGCGTCGCGGCCAGGATGATGACCAGCAAGATGTCCGGAAAAGACGCGAATAGCTCCCCGATGCGCATGATCAGCCCGTCGATCTTGCCTCCGAAATACCCCGAGATCAGGCCCAGAGAGACGCCGATGGCCAGTCCGCCCGTCGCCATTCCGATGAACGTCAGAATGACCGTATTCTGAATTCCCCACAAGAGCCGCGAGAACTGGTCACGACCTGCACGGTCGGTTCCGGCGAAGTGGGACTCCTTCCAGAACCCGGTTATTCCCTTGTCCATCACGATGCTGGGCGGCTTGCGGATGACGGAGTAGTCTTGCGCGGTGTAGTCATGAGGGGCGATCCACGCTGCGAAGATGCCCGAAAGGTAGATGACGCCGATCAACACCATACTGACGACGGCGATCTTCTTGCGCAGCAACCGCGCCATCGCCCGTGCCAGGTGCCCTCGGCTGCGGTGTTCTCGCTGCTCGGCCCGGGCGAATTCCTGGACGTTGACGGTGCTACTCATGGCTAGCTGTACCGGATCCTAGGGTCGATATAGGCGTAGGCGATGTCCGCCAACAGGTTGGCCAAGACGAAAGCGCCGGCGCCGATCAGGGTGATGGCCATGATCACCGGATAGTCGCGGTCGAAGATCGACTGGACGGCGAATCGGCCGATTCCGGGAATGCCCAGGATCGTTTCGGTAATGAACGCTCCGCCGATAAGGCCCGCCAGCGAAAACGCAAGTATGGTTACGATGGGGATCATGGAGTTTCTGAAAACGTGTCGTCTGTCGACGACGAAGTTCCCCAGTCCTTTGGCATGGGCCGTACGAATGAAGTCCTGGCCAAGGACGTCCAGTGTGCTGGCCCGCATCAGGCGCATAAGACCTGCGATCCCCGGTACACCCATGCTGATCGCCGGCACGAGTATTCGCAGGTCGAAAATTCCATTCCACCCGGAGCATGGCACCCAATCGAGCTTGGTGCAGAACGTCCAGAGCAGGGCAGGGACCGAAACCATCACGGGGATGGCCATTATCATCAGGGCGACCGCGACGGCTGTCGGATCTTGCCAGCGGCCCTGGCGATGCGCGATAAAGAACCCAAGTGGCAAGCCAATACCAAGGCTAATGGTCATTGCGGCAAGGGAGAGCTGGGCGGATACCCACATCTTGGGAACGACCAAATCACGCACAGGTTGGCCTACGTACCGAAGGCTCTCTCCGAAATCGAGGCCCAGAAACGGGAACGGTACGTCGACACCACCGGCGGTCAGGTGGTAGATGCGGGGCTTGATTACCTTCCAAATGTAGTCGCCGTACTGAACAAAAAACGGCCGGTTGAGGCCGAGCTCCTCTCGGATTCGATCGGCTTTTTCCTCTTCGTACTTGTTGCCAAGCATCACGACCACCGGGTCGCCGGGGCCATAGTGTCCGAGGGTAAAGGTGACGATCGAAGCCCCGAGTAACAGGAAGGGAATCCAGAGGAGCCGGCGGGCAATGTACAGCCACATAGTTAGAGCCTCGCTAACTCTACGTCAGTGCTTCGGCCGCAGGATTCCGAATGCCGACGATGCCGTAAAGTCGAGCTCACGTCTATGGTTCACTCAACGGTGAGCAGTTCGTCATTTCTCTGAATATAGGCGAGGCGTCCGCGTGTGACGCGCCTATATGTTCATCCTTTAGGGTGCCGGTGGCACCCGCCATGGACGATTCCGAGCGTAGCGAGGAATCTAAGGGGCTTGATCGGCAAATGCTACCGTCCATCAGAAGGACCAACTGAGATTCTTCAATCACTGCGTTCTACCAGAATGACCGATAGGGCGAGTACCGCTGGATCATCGTGAACAATATCGTTTCGCTCCATAAACATCAAGCTGCCCCGGTATTTGTCCGGGGCAGCTTGACGATCTTAACGGACTTCGGTTCCGGCGGGCGATGTGCTACCCCTCGATGTGCACCTGTGTCAGCTTGGGGACGATCATGGGGATGAGCTTGTAGCCTTTTACCTGGGGCTTGATCAGAACGTGCCGCTCGCCCTGGAACCACAAAGGCACCCAGGCGGCGTCGTCGACGATAATCTGCTCGGCCTGGTTGTAGAGGGAGACGCGGTTCACCACGTCGGGCTCCGTTCGGGCCTTTTCGAGTACCGCGTCCACGTTTGGGTTCGAGTACCCGCCGTGGTTGAGGCCGCTTTCAGAGTGGAACAGGATGTCCAGGAAGTCCTGGGGGTCGGGATAGTCGGCCTGCCAACCCAGGCCTGCGAAGGCCTGGAACTTCTGCTTGTCCAGGTCTTTGAGGTAAGTTGCCCACTCAACCTGCTGGATCTCCACCTCGACATCGAGGACCTGCTTCCACATCTCGATGATCACCTCGAGGTCGAGGCCGATCGTTCCACCTGTTCCCGGTACGGTGATGGTTATCCGGTTCCGCGCGGCCGGATCGGCGTACTTCGACTCTTTGAGTAGCTGCCGTGCCAGGTCGGGGTTGTAGGTGAGGCCCCTGATATTCGCATCGTACCCGGGGAAGCCCGGCGGCAGGATACTGTACGCCGGGGTCACCAGGTCCGACAGCACCTCCTTAGCGATTAAATCCTTGTCGATGGCATGGTTGAGCGCCTGGCGGAACTTCGAGTCGTCGAAGGGATTCATGTTGGTGTTGAAGCCGATATACGACACCGTGAACTGGGGCGGCGCAACGACCAGCTCCTTGTTCAGTGCGTCGTTTGGGTCCAGCACCCGCTCGAGATCGAACAGGCTTACTCCTGTGATGTCGATCTCGTCGTTCTCGTACATCGCCATCGCCTGGCCGCCCGCAAGGTTCATGTGAATCAGTTCGATGTTGGCCGGCTCACGATAGTAATCATCGTTCCGCCGCAAAATGATGCGCTCACCAATGCGGTACTCGTCGAGGATGAACGGGCCCGTCCCTACAGGGTTTACGACCCACCAGTTGCGTCCCCCGGCCTCGACTGTTTCCTGGTCCAGGACGTACGCGGTTGGGTAGGTGAGCTTGGCCAGGAAGTACGCCTTGGGAGCGTCCGCAGTGATCTGAAGGGTCAGGTCATCAATGACTTTGACACCCGTTATCTCATTAGCTCGACCTTCGATGTAGTCCACGGCGCCGACGATGTCGTTCAGATACGTATCGGCTACGGGCGAGGCCGTCTTGGGAGCGGCCGCCCTCTCAAGGGACCACTTGAAGTCGTGGGCCGTAACGGGCTTGCCGTTGTGAAACTTCACGTTCGGACGAAGCTTGAAGGTGTAGACGACGCCGTTCTCTACCTGCCAACTCTCGGCGATGTCCGGAATCAGCTGAAGGTCGGTATTGAGGGCGACTAGACCGCTGAATATCTCGACGACGAGCCCGGCAGAGGCCGTGTCGGTCGCCAGGTGGGGGTCGAGAGTAGGTGGATCGGCCCACAGCCTTCGAAAGACTCCGCCGGACGGTGCTTCAGTCAGCGGGCTCAAGGTAGACTGTCGATCGCCACCGGAGGCCCCGCCTGGTTGCTGGCCGGCCCCAAACGCCTGGAACTCAGCAAGCCCGGACGCGCTGTCGGCAGCGGACTGTGCATCTTGCGCCGTGGCGGGGTCGTCTCCCTTGCTACACGCAGCCGCGGTCAACGCGATGAGCACCAGGAGTATCGAGAGAAATTTCTTCATATCGGGCACCTTTAGAGGTATCCTCCTCAGAATAATGTCTTCCATGTTCGCGGTTCGAGTCAGCCTGTCAGTCCTTTCCCACAGTAGATGACAAATAGGATCTGATGAAGCCCTGAAGGTCTCCGTTCAGTACACTGTCAGCGTCGGATGTCTCGAAGCCCGTCCGATGGTCTTTTACCATTTTGTACGGCTGCAGCACGTAGCTCCGTATCTGGTTGCCCCATTCGGGGGAGATGTGATCGCCTTTGAGCTTCGCCACCTTCTCAGCCCGCTGCCCCATTTCTCGTTCGATGAGCCGCGCCAACAATATCCGCATGGCGATCGCCTTGTTCTGGTGCTGGGAGCGCTCGTTCTGGCAGCTGACCTTGAGTCCGGTGGGGAGGTGGGTAATGCGCACCGCGGTGGAGTTCTTCTGGACGCTCTGGCCGCCAGCTCCACCGGCTCGGAACACTTCGATGTTGAGGTCCGCCGGGTCAATTGTAACATCGACCCCTTCCTCGGCCTCCGGCAAGACTTCTACTAGAGCGAAGGACGTGTGTCTCGCGTGATCCGAATCGAAGGGCGAGAGTCTCACCAACCGGTGCACGCCCCGCTCCGCTTTCAGGTAACCGTAGGCGTAGTCGCCGGAAATCTGCACGACTGCGCTCTTGATCCCTCCTTCTTCTCCCGGCGATGCGTCCAGCACCTCGACCTCGAAGTCTTGGGGCTCCGCCCACCTCGTGTACATTCTCATCAACATACGGACCCAGTCCTGAGATTCGACTCCACCTGCTCCGGCGTGCAAGGCAACTATCGCGTTACGCGGGTCGTAGTTCCCAGACAGGACAAGCCGGAACTCCAGGTCTTCCAGTTTGTGTGTGACATCCGCGACCTCGTCGACCAATGTGTCTAGCAGCGAGTCGTCGTTCTCCTCGATAGCCAGCGCCAGAAGTTCGTCAGTAGATGCGGCCTGGCTTTCGAGACCCTTCCACACCTCGACCTCTCCCTTCAGGCGGGCGAGAGTCTTCATCTTGTCCTGAGCGCGGGCAGGGTTTTCCCAGAAAGCGGGCGCGGTGGATTCTCGTTCCAGTTCGTCGACGCGTTCCTCTTTTGTAACGAGGTCAAAGGCGCACCATTATGTCGGAGATGCGCTCCCTCAGTTGGGTCACTGTCGCTTTTAGCTCATGCATAGTTATCTACGGCCTGAAGCTTTTGGGCGGATTCACAGAGTTAAACGGCGAGAAAGGGTAGTTGGTTAGTCCGCGGTCGACCACAGCGGCGAGCCCGAGCAGCTTCAACTCCGTGGCGATTATAGCAGGGAGCCCATCACAAGGGCAGCAGAGAGCCTTTGTCACGGGTGTTCTGGCTGTGTATCTACCGCTGGCCTTGCGTAGGGAGGACGACGTGCGACGGCCGCTGGGCCTCGTGATATATGGCCTGCGTGGCGTTCAGGTAGGCGCGCTCGCGGCCGAGGGGACCGCCGGTGTTCGGGTTGACGTCGAAGCGCGGCCAGTTGCTGCTACTGATGTCCAATCGCAGACGATGGCCCTTCTGGAAGACGTTGGAGGTCGGATACAGCTGAAACACGAACTCGTAAGCCTCGCCCGGCGTCATCAGCTCCGGTTTCTCCCAGCCGTTCCGGTAGCGCGCCCGAATGATCGAGTCTGTGATGTTTATGGCCAGGCCCTCGGGATGCAGGTCGCTGGCCGGAAAGACGTCGACGATCTTGGCCGTGAAGTCGGTATCTACGGCCGAAGACGACGCCCAGAGGTGCATCTCGATGGGCCCGGTCACCTCCAGTGCGTCAGTCAGCGGTGGCGTCTCGAAAGCCAGCACGTCGTTCCGTAGACTCAGAGGCAGTTCGTCTTTGCAGCCGAAGAAGTCGGGGCGCCCGCGCTGGTCGTAGGCGCCGGCCCTGATGATCGTCTCCGCAGCCGAGATCCCGCCACCGATAGTTGGTACCGGGTCTCGAGGGTTGAAGACGTATTGAGTCGATGCAAGCGGGGCATCTGTCGCCGGTTTTTCTGGGGAGAGTGAGCCGTCACCTTGCAGGTAAAACGGTGTGAACTCCGTGCTAGGCAGCGGCCAGTCTGGCTCGCTGCGCCAGTAGCCGCCGTGGTTTACGAAACCCGGGTAGTCCGACCGCTCGGGCGGAGCGCCGAGCACGGAGTAAGAGCCGTCGCCCGTGCCCATGGTGAAGAAGCGTACCGGCGACCAATCGGCGAACTCGGTGCTCAATCCCTTCATGTGGTGGTCGAACCAGGCGAGACGGAGGTCGTTGTAGTGGACGTGGGACTCGGTCCCGAAATCGACGTCGCCGGAGTGGGTGATCTCATACTTACCGTGTGTCCAAGGCCCCATGAGCAATACCTGGGGTGACTTCTTTATCTTGCTGAGCTTGACGTAGCTCTCGCACGTGTTTCTTGCGTAGGAGTCGTACCATCCCCCGAGGTAGAGGGTCGGTATGTCGGCGTGCTCGTCGTAGTACTCCGATATCGCGTAGCCCCTCTGCTTCCAGTATTCGCCGTATTCGCCGTGGGTCAGAATGTCGATGGCCCACTGTTCGTATGAAGGCAACCTGCTCAGAATGGTTCGTCCCTTTATCAGCGGGAACTGGTCTACGATCTGCGGGACCTGCTCCGTGTATGCCTTTTCCAAGGCAGCCTTCAGCTCCGGGTCGGTCGCCGCCTCCTTGCTTGTGGCCGCCATGCGGAAGATGTAGACGTGGAAGCGTTGCTCAAGGGCTCCGTTATGTCGCATGGAACTGTGGTAGTAGTTCGAAGCGCCGACCGCAACGATCATGGTCGCCAGGTGGGGCGGGTCGAGGGTGGCGAGGGCGCTCTGGTCGCTTCCCGCGTAGGAGCCGCCCATGGTCCCGACCCTTCCGTCGCTCCACTCTTGAGTTCCCAGCCACTCGACCGTGTCGTAGCCGTCGGGAGCCTCTTTCGCGAAGGCGTACCACTCGCCCTCGGAGGCGAACCTACCTCGCACGTCCTGGATAGCACAGATGTATCCCCTTCGCGCGAAGTACTTGCCGTTCGTGACGTTGACCGGCGAGCGCTTGTTGTAGGGAGTTCGCTCCAGGATGACCGGGAACCTGCCGTCCGCCAGGCGCCTGTTGCCGGCAGGGAAATAGATGTCCGTTGCCAGGCCCGTGCCGTCGCGGGCGGCTATCATAACGTCCTGATCGCAAAGGACGTTATATTCCTGGTGAGACCCGGAATAGGGAGCGGGCATGGAGACCTCCAGAGGGGGTTGGGGGTTAGGGATTGGGGCTAAGGGCAGACGCTGTGTGGGTGAGTGACGTTACTTTTGCAGTGATCGGCGTAAAGCGCGAAGCTGTTTGCCAAAGGAGTCGATTTGTATGCGGACTTTGCGCGCTCGGTCGTTAGAGATATAGTCCAATCGGATGGCGATTTCCAGTTGGGTGTCCAATTACGCAAGCGAACCTTGGGAAATAAAAAGATACTGAAGGTATTCACCCCGATGTTGCCGAGGATGACCCTCTGCGATATTGGAGGGTATCGAAACTGCCGCCCGTTTGAATTGGCTGGCAAGACCGTA
>CAUZJF010000064.1:0-9679 GCA_963579975.1 Dehalococcoidia bacterium | reverse complement strand
CCCACAGAACCAGGGAGAACCCGAGGGGAACGGCCAGGCCAACGAACCCGACGGCAGCCAATATGCCCTTGCGTTCGATCACAAGGTCCAGCAGGAGCAGCAACACTCCAAGCGCGGCCATGCTCAGCTCTGGAGACAGTAGAAACAGGTCGTGGGTGGTCATTCGCCTAGACAGTACCTTGCGATTCCACCGGTCTCCTTCTCGTCAATGCCGTTAGCGGAGGGCGATTTGTGCTTGTCCATTGATGTTCCTGATCGATTCGATGATCGGTTCGACGCCGTCGGCGAAGACGTCGCTTACGATGGCCGGGTACATTCCCACAACGAGCACCGCTATCACGAGGACCGCTACCGGTACCATTTCCAGTACGGTGGCGTCACGGACATTGACGAACCGATCGATCTGAGGCCCGAACAGCGTCCGCTGGACCATCCAGAGGATGTACCCCGCCGTTATCACGATTCCGAAGGCGCCGAGGACCGTCGCCCAGCTCCAGACCGGGAACGTACCTAGGAACACGAGCAGCTCTGAGACGAACCCGCTTGTCCCCGGAAGTCCGAGGGACGCGAGGCCTGCCAGCAGGAACGCGGCCGCGATGAGAGGCATGCGCCCGGCAAGCCCGCCGAGGTCTGGGATATAGCGGGTGTGGGCCTTTTCGTAGAGTAGGCCCACCAGAAGGAACAGAAGGCCGGTGATCGTCCCGTGGCTGAACATCTGCATGGCCGCACCGGTGAGCCCGACAGGCGAAACGCTGCCGGCTATTCCGGCCACGGACGAGATGCCAATCAGGACATAGCCCATGTGGCTTATGCTGCTAAACGCCACCAACCGTTTGAGATCGGTCTGCCGCAGCGTCACTACGGCGCCATACAGGACGTTGATGACGCCCAGCGCGACGAGTAGCCACGCTACGTCCACGATTACCCCAGGGAACATCCCGGCGGAGACCCGGATCATGCCGTAGCCGCCCATCTTCAGTAGCACGCCCGCCAGCATCACGCTGACCGCCGTCGGGGCGTCCGTGTGTGCGTCGGGTAGCCAGGTGTGGAACGGCCAGACGGGTAGCTTGACGGCGAACCCAACGAACGTCAAAGCAAAGATCGCGCCTATCGGTATCAGCAACGTCCCGGCCTGAGACGCGGCGCGCACCTGGTCAGGAAGCTCCGTCATATCGAACGTGTCGATGCCAGCGGAGAAGAACAGCGCAAGAATTCCAACCAGCATGAAGGCGCTGCCCAGGAACGTGAAGATCAGGAATTTCATTGCCGAGTACTCGCGCCTACCACTGCCCCAGATGGAGATCAAGAAAAACATGGGGATAAGCTCGAGCTCCCACAACAGGAAGAAGAGGATGAAGTCGAGTGCGGTAAAGACGCCCATGACCGCCGTCTGGAGGACCAGGAGCCACATGAAGTACTCGCGTACCCGGCTGGTCACGCTCCACGAGGCAAAAACGGCAGCCATCCCCAGCAGACCCGTCAGAAGGACCAGCGGCGCGCTGAGTCCGTCCACGGCCAGGAAGTAGTCGACCTTGAACGACTCGACGGGAATCCAACCAGCCACCCGGTCGACGAGCTGGTATTGCGGGCCTTCCGGATCGTACCGGAAGAAGACGACGACGCTGAGAGCGAGCTCTGCGAGAGCCACAAAGCCCGCAAAGTAGCGAACCTCTTTGTCGCCCTGCAAGAGGAAAATGATTAGAAGTGCTCCCACAAGTGGCAGGAACACCGTAGTCGTCAGCAGGGCGGAGCCCTCAAACTCCACGGCAATCGCCTCGCTAGTTGGTCAGGATGTAGATACCGAAGATGGCCAGGACGCCAATCGCCATGGCTATCCCGTAGCCTTGAAGCTGCCCGGTTTGGAGCTGGGCGATCCCTCCGCCGACGTTCCGGCCGATACGGTCGATCATGCGGACCACTCCATCGACCACCGACTTGTCTGCCCAATCGAGGAGCACCGCGAGACCCCGGTAGACGACCCGGGTCGTAATCACCTGCTCGTATAGCTCGTCCAGGTAGTACTTGCGGGATAGCAGAACGTAGACCGGGCGCAGCGCGTCGCCAACGCGGTCCGGGGAAAGCTGCCTCGTCTGGTACATGACGTAGGCGAGCGCGATGCCCGCCACGGCGACGATGGTGGAAGCGCCAGCGACCGCCAGGTTGAATTCTTCGGCGGGCTCGCCGAGAAAGCGTGTTAGCCAATGGGCCGGTATCGCGCCCAGGTCCACGGTGGGGTTCACTACGAATCCGGCCAACACCGAAGCGATTCCCAATACAACCAACGGCCAGACCATGGCTCCGGGCGACTCCGCGAGGTGCGTGTCGCCGTGGGGCTCGGCATCGGGATCTGCTTCGGCCCCTCCCCGGAATTCGCCATGAAAGGTCATGAAGAGCGCGCGGAATATGTAAAAGGCCGTCATGAATACGGCCACGATGGCCAACCAGAAGACCAGACTGCTGACCGATCCTCCACCGGCCCAAGCGTGAGCTAGGATCTCGTCTTTACTCCAGAAACCGGAAAGTGGAAAAATCCCGGCCAGGCTCAAAGACCCAATCATGAACGTGGCGTAGGTCCACGGCATCGCTTTTCTCAGCCCGCCCATGTACCGCATGTCGAAGGTTCCGGTAGCGTGATTCGCGCTGCCGGAACCCAGGAACAGTAGTGCCTTGAAGAAGGCGTGGGCGAACAGGTGGAATAT
The DNA here is from genome assembly GCA_963579975.1 of Dehalococcoidia bacterium. Classification (GTDB taxonomy): domain Bacteria; phylum Chloroflexota; class Dehalococcoidia; order Lucifugimonadales; family CAUZJF01; genus CAUZJF01. Next base: position 6,980 of record CAUZJF010000064.1, on the reverse strand, counting down.
GGCGGCGCCGAGGGCGCCGACGCCCAGCGCCAGCATCATGAACCCAAGCTGGCTAACGGTCGAGTAGGCCAGGACTCGCTTGACGTCGTTCATGACGAGCCCCATCGACGCGGCGAACACGGCCGTGAAGCCGCCCACCAACGCGACTACGTTCATCGCGAGCTCGGAGGCGTGGAAGACGTCGAAGAACCTGGCGACCAGAAATACCCCGGCGGCAACCATCGTCGCGGCGTGGATAAGGGCACTGACCGGCGTCGGGCCTTCCATGGCATCGGGCAGCCAGGTGTGCAGGGGGAACTGGCCGGACTTGCCAACCGCACCGGCGAATATCCCCAGGGCGATCCACGCGACTACGCCCGTCGCCAGCAGGCCGCTCGTTGCGGCAGTGTTGATGTCGGCGACTTCGAGAGCGTTGAGTCCCTCTCCAAAGCTACCGGCGTTGTACACGATGTAAAGAATTGCCAGCAGGAACCCGAAGTCGCCCAGTCTGGTCACGATGAACGCCTTCTTCGCCGCCGCGGCGGCTGCGGGACGATTGAACCAGAACCCGATCAGGAGATAGGACGACAGGCCGACCAATTCCCAGAAAACGTACATCTGAACGATGTTGGCCGCGATCACCAGGCCGACCATCGAGGCGGTAAAGAGTGACATGTAGGCGAAGTAGCGGGCGTACCCCCGGTCGCCTTTCATGTAGCCGGTCGAGTAGACCTGTACCAGAAAGCTCACGCCGGTGACCACGACAAGCATGACCGCCGTCAAGGGGTCCATCAGAACGCCGATAGTGACATCGAGGGCGCCGACGGACAACCACGAGTGGGTAGCCCAGTCTGGCGAGCCCTCGTCTACGACACTCTTCAGGGCCCACAGCGACAGGACCAGTCCGGTCCCTATCGTCGCGATCGCCAGATAACCGGCCACCGACGCGTACCGGTTGAGGAACGGCCGTATCACGAAGACGGTCACGACGAAGGATCCGAGAGGCAGGAAGAATATGAGCCAGACGCCCAGTTCAGGTATCACTGCCGGCTCCGACTCTCGCTCGCGCCAAAGATAAGGGCGGTTTCCGGACCGCCCTTGCACGACTCGTTTCGCATGTCTTTCAGAACTTCCTTAGAATCTCGTCGGCTACGTGCTCGCGTCCCCTGGGCACCATGATCCTGAAGGGCACGCGCTCTCCCCAGTTGAGGATGTCTCCTTCTGGGATTATCTTAGTGGGCAGGCCCTCGCCCTCGAGCGCGTCCTTCCACATCTCGGCGATCATTAAGTTTGGTGCTTTGCGGTAGTCGACCCACATGCCTAAGTGCCTTGGTTCTCCTGCCCGGGAGGGAACTCGCCGACTAGTGCCTCATCTCAATGGCGTCGGTGACGAACACGGTTTCCCGGTTCCGGTAAAGAGCGATTACGATGGCGACTCCGAGGGCCACCTCGGCCGCGGCAACGGTGATGATGAAGACGGCGAAGACCTGCCCGGTGAGAAGCAACGGGAGGACGTCGCCGGCTGATTCGAGCCTGGCTGGAACGATATATCGCGACATGGCGACCGCAGTGATGTTCACGGCGTTGAACATCAGCTCGATGCTCATCAGCACGGTAAGAGCGTTTCGCTTCGAGAGAGCCCCGTAGAGCCCGATGGCGAAGATCACGGCGCCTACCAGCAGGAAGCCTTCCAGTCCCATCACTCAACGCTCCCTTACCAACGCCAGCGCGCCCACAATGGCCGCCAGGAGGAGGACGGACGCCGCCTCGAAGGCCAGGACAAAGTCACGTAACAGCAGACCTGCCACCCAAGGGACGGTGTTGGAGTAGATGTCCTTGATCTGGTCCACCGTCTCGGCGGCGAGCGTCTCGGAGCCTCCGATCTCGGCGTCGGCGGCAATAGCTTCATCGAGGTTGTTCCAGTCCGTATTCAGAACGACGAAAGCCGTGGCTGCCAGGAAGAGAGCGGCGATGAGGGCCGCAGGAAGACGGAGCTTGTTCGACGGGCTTCCCTGCGCGACGTCGCGGGTGATCATGATTGCGAAGACCAGAAGCACCGAGATCGCGCCTACGTAGACGATGATCTGAACTGCCGCCAGGAACTCGGCCCTCAGCAGGACGAACAGGCCCGCAACCGCGATGAGGCAGACAACCAGCGACATGGCCGCTCTGAACAGGTCGCGGAACTGGACCACGCCCATAGCGCCGATTACCGCCGAAATCGCGATCAGCCAGAACGCGATTTCGGTGACCAGAGCCGCCTCTGTCCCGGAGCCAAAACTCATCGTTTGCTCCAGCGATCCTGCTGCTCGGCCAGCGTGGGCTGCTCGTGACGGCCGACTTCGCGCCAGCCGAGCTCCACGCCAGTTTGTGGATTGTAGCCCTTTTGCTCGAGCTGGGGCCGGAACCAGGTGCTGGGCCGTTTGGGCGCGGACTTAAGTCTCTCCACATCTATCACCAGCTCGCTGCGACGGTACGTGCTCTCCTCGAAGCCGCTCCCCATGTGTAGTGCATCGTACGGGCACGCCTCGACGCACAAGCCGCAGAACATGCAGCGGCCGATGTCCATGTCGAAGACCTCGATGCCGTAGTTCTGGCCTTCCTGGACGGCCTGCCCGTTCGGGTCCGTGACGATTCTGATGATGCCCAGCGGGCAATACTTGGCGCAGCTTGCGCAACCCGTACAGCGCTCCTCATACCAGGTGAACTCTTCACCCCGGAACCTCGGGTGGCGGGGGTCGCTGTCTTCGACGGAGACCATCCCGGCTATAGCCTTGAGGACCTGCACTGGGTTCCTGATCGTGAAGCTGACGACGTTGACGCCCGACCGTTTGGCCAGCCCCAACGGACCGATTCGGCGGCTCGGGTACTGGTGCACGGTAAACATGCGGCCGGGGACGAGCAGATTCTTCATCGTAACTGCCATGCCCTTTGCCATACCGAAACCGTACACGCTAGTCACCCTCCGCTGTCATGTTGGCCAACGGCGAAGGCGCCGCGGGCCGTCTACTGATACGTCGCTGTCCAAGGACGTTCGCTGCGACGACGATAGAGCCTATGGCCAGCGGCCAATTGAACGCAGCCATACGCCAGAGATCCCCGCTGGTGAGCTCGCCGGTCGTCGGGTCCTGCAACAACTGGACCTGTAGCGCGACCATGAACATGTTCAGAAGCGCCAGCGGGAGTAGGCCTTTCCACGCGAACGCCATAACCTGGTCGATTCTGAGGCGAGGCCAGGTGGCGCGGACCCATAGCAGGAAGAACAGCACGAGAAAAGCCTTCAGGGCAAACCACACCAGCCCAGGCACCGGCGCCCAGCCCTTGGTGCCCGCGAGAAACAAGACGGTCGCCAGCGCGGACATAACTATAGGCGCCATGAACTCCGCCAGCTGAAAAATGCCGAATTTCATTCCGCTGAATTCGGTGATGTAGCCACCGGCGAGCTCGGACTCGCCCTCAACCAGGTCGAAGGGGGTCCGGTTCATCTCGGCGAGGGCGGCAGTAACGAAAATGATGAACCCCAGCGGCTGAACAAGGGCGAACGGGACCGCTTGCTCAGTGACGATATCGAGCAGGGCGAGCGATCCGGCGGTGATTACGACGCCGGTCAGAGCCAATGCCATTGGCACTTCGTAGCTGATGAGCATCGCGACGGCCCGCAGCGCGCCGAACATGGCGTACTTGTTCCGGGAACCCCACGCCCCCATGAAGATCGCCAGAGTGCTGACGCCGGTGACCCCTATCACGAACAGTATTCCGACGTTTAGCTCTCCAAGGAAGCTCTCGGCCCCAACGGGTAACACCGCTACAACGAGGAACCCGGGCACCAGAAGCACGATGGGAGCGAGTGTGAAAGCTATCTTATCAGCGACGGCGGGGATGACGTCCTCTTTCGTTATCAGCTTCAACACGTCGGCCAACGGCTGGAACAGCCCGAAGGGGCCCCATCGGTTGGGGCCGAGTCGAGTTTGGAACCGGCCCAGAGCACGTCGCTCGAACCACGTGTACACGGCGGTCAGGCCAATCATCACGTTAATGACCGCGAAGGAGAGGAGGAATCCGGCGACGGCGAACGCGATCCATTCCCAGCCGGCGGGCAGGAAATCGGTGAACAGCCGATGGAGGCCGCCAAAGTCCATTAGCGGTCTACCTCGCCCATGTTCACGTCCACGCTGCCGAAAATCACGACTAGGTCGGCAAGTTTCCAGCCTACGACGAGGTCCTTGAGCGACGTCAAGTTGATGTAAGAGGGGGAGCGAATCTTGCAGCGGTACGGAGAGATGCCACCGTCGCTGACGATGTAGAAGCCTAGCTCGCCCCGGGGCGCTTCCACTGAAGAGTAGGCGTCGCCCGCCGGCGGTCGCACGAAGAACGGCCCTTCGGTCCTGACAGGCCCGGGTTCTATCTGGTCGATGCACTGCTGGATGATCGATATACTCTGCCGCATCTCCTGAATACGGACGATGTACCGATCGTAGGAGTCTCCGGAGCTCCCGATCGGGACGTCGAACGCGACTCGGTCGTACACCTCATAAGATGCGGCCTTTCTGAGATCCCACTGCACGCTGCTGCCCCGGAGTACAGGGCCACTGGCCGAGGAATCGATGGCCAGTTCAGGCGTGAGCACGCCGATGTCGCGGGTGCGCGCCAGCACAATTTCGTTGTCCGAGATCAGGCCCTCCAGATCGTCTATATAGCCGGGCATGTCTCGCACGAAGGTGTCGAGAGCCGGCCAGAAATCCTCCGGGGCGTCCTGGAAGACCCCGCCGGGTCTCATGTAACTCACCGTCACTCGTGCACCGCATAGCATCTCGAACAAGTCGAGAACGCGTTCGCGCTCGCGGAAGCAGTACATGAGCAGCGTGACGAAGACGCCGAGCTCCTGCAAGAAGAACCCGGTCGATACGAGATGGCTGGCGATGCGCTGGAGCTCCGACGCGATCACCCTCATATACATTGCTCGCTCTGGCACCGGTATCGACCCGAGCTTCTCTACTGTTCTCACGTACGCCAGGTTATTGGTCATGCTCGATGTGTAGTCGAGCCGGTCCGTGAGAGTCACGATCTGAGTATAGGTCCGCTCCTCGGCGAGCTTCTCGGTGCCGCGATGCAGGTAGCCGAAGACCGGCTCGACGTCGATAACAACCTCGCCGTCGAAGGTGACCCGAATCCTGAACACACCGTGTGTGCTCGGGTGCTGTGGGCCGAGGTTGATTGTGATTGGCTCGGTTTGAATGGTCATGTGGCGTGCGACGCTAGTGCGCCGATCTTAGAAAGTCCTTCCGCAGGGGATGGCCTGGGAAGTCCTCCCACAGAAGAATCCTCTTCATGTTGGGATGTCCCTCGAACTTGACGCCCATCAGGTCCCAGACCTCGCGCTCCTGAAGCTCGGCTCCCCGCCAGACGCCGACGACCGATGGCACTGATGGCTCGTCCCGGCCGTAGCATCGCGTTTTGATGGTGACGTTTCGGTTCAGTCTCATAGAGAGGAGGTGGTAGACCAGCTCGAAATATTCGACATAGTCCACGGCGCTGATCGACACCAGGAATGCGAAGTCGAGGTCCGGGGTCTCTTTGAGGAAAGCGGCTACCGCGGGCAGGGCCTCGGGCTCGACCCAGACATCCCCACCTTCCCATTCCGACGCCGCGCCGGGGTGAGCCTCGTTTATCCGGCGAGCGACTTCTTCACCGTCCAACGCTCTGGTCATTACTCCCCCGCGCGCCGGCCGTTGAGAGAGTAGCGCTTGATCTTCTCGTGGAGTTGCATGATGCCGTAAAGGAGCGCGTCCGGTCGGGGCGGGCATCCGGGTACGTAGACGTCCACCGGGATGATGTGGTTCACACCAGGAACGACGCTGTAGGACTCGTAGTAAGGGCCGCCGCTGGTGGCGCATACACCCATCGAAATCACCCATTTCGGCTCGGGCATCTGCTCGTAGACCCGCTGGATGGCCGGCGCCATCTTCCAGGTAACGGTACCGGCGATGATCATCAGGTCGGCCTGGCGGGGCGAGGCCCGGAACACCTCCGCGCCGAAGCGGGCGAGATCGAAGCGGGGCATGGCACTGGCCATCATCTCGAAGGCGCAGCATGCCAGTCCGAACGACAGCGGCCAGACCGCCGATTTGCGCCCCCAGTTAATCAGAGCATCGACCGACGTCACGGCCAAGTTGCGCTGAAGGTCGTCCGGGACTTCTACCAGAGGGTCTGCCAGCGGTTCGGTGTGGCTGGCCTTGAGCTCGTTGATCTGCCCGCCTTCGGCGCGATCGAGCTCCCACGTGGTCGCGTGAAGGGGGATCCGGCCGAGCTGGTTGTCGCCGTCGTCGGAGGCGGAGGGATTCAACTCCACTCGAGAGCCCCCTTTCTCCAGGCGTAGAGCCAACCCACCAGCAGAATACCGACGAACGCCGCCATCTCGAACAGGACAAAGGTCCCGAACTCCAGAGACAACGCGCCGAAGCTGGCGGCCCAGGGGAAAAGGAAGACAACCTCGACGTCGAATATGACGAAGAGGATGGCAAACGTGTAATACCGGAAGTTAAAGCGGTTCCAGGTACCCGAAAGTGTCTCGAAACCACATTCGTAGATCGCCTGCTTGATCGGGTTCGGCTTGCACGGGCGAATGTTCACCCGAGAGAGAGTCCACGACCCGACCAACATACCCGTTGGCACCGCTACCGCGATGGCCGTAAAAATGGCGATCAGCCCATACTGGCCGAGGTACACATCTTGCATAGCTGAACAAGGTGGAATATAGCATAAAGTGAAATTTTTAACAATCGAGCGCCTTGCATAATTCAGGGAGCGCTCGTTGGCGTGTGGGCGACGGAGAGAGCCTAGGAGAACTCAGGCACAAAACTCTCGACAATTTCGAGAACATGCTCCGTGATTCCGCGAAGCGTATAAACGACTGGTCGCCATCTGACGGTTGGGCATCCTTGCAAGAACGCTATTGTCGGAACGATGTCCGCATCCATAATCACGTGACCGGAGGTCTCGGA
>CAUZJF010000063.1:0-9789 GCA_963579975.1 Dehalococcoidia bacterium | reverse complement strand
GAAGGGCGCATGACATCGATCTCCTATAAGTCCGTTCAGGCGAGCGGGGTTGGGATGGCCATACTCGTTCTGGCCATCCTGTCCGCTTGCTCTTCGACAGGGTCGACCGATCCGACGACTCCCGAGCCTGCCGGCGCCGTCGAACCGGCCGAGCCTATCGTGGCGTTGGCATCCAGCGATTTAGCCGTCGGCCCCAACCGCTTCGCCTTCGGGGTTCTCGATAGTCGGGCGACTCCCGTAAGGACCGCGTCCGCAACGGCGACATTCGTCTATCTCGAAGGCGAGAGCCAAGAAGTGCGCGAGCAGGCCCCAGCCCGTTTCATCGAGTGGGAGACCGGTAGGGCCGGAGTCTACGTGATCAACGTTTCCTTCGATCGATCTGGTCGCTGGGGATTGATAGTGGAGGTTGCCGACGAGGAAGGAGATCTCATCGTTGCGAATACGGGTTTCGAGGTCGCGGAGTCGAGCTTTTCACCCGGTATCGGCGATGTCGTTCCGAAAAGCGCCAACAAGACCCTTTGGGATACAGATGATCTGAGCGAAATAACCTCCTCCAACGAACCCGACTCCGAGCTCTATGGCATGACGATCTCAGAGGCCACGGAGAGCGGTATGCCGACCGTGATCACCTTCGCGACGCCGGCGTTCTGCCAGACGGCGATGTGTGGCCCCCAGGTCGATGTCGTGGCGGCCCTAAAAGACAGGTACAAGGCGAGAGCCAATTTCATTCATGTCGAGGTGTACGACAACCCGAAGGAGATGCGAGGCGACTTCAGCACAGGCCGCTTAAGTCCTCTCATGGAGGAATGGGGGCTTGCGACGGAGCCCTGGACCTTCGTTCTCGATCGCGAAGGCCGGGTCGCCTCGAAGTTCGAGGCTTTCGTAACAGAGAAAGAGCTGGAAACGGCGCTCCAGGCAACGCTAGGTTCCTAGCACATCGCCACACAAATAATGGCTTCCGTTATCGTTTCTCTCGCCAAGCTCCGGGCGCCGATAGCCCTTCCTATAGCCGCCGTCGTCTTGTGGGTCGCTGGCCCTGCGCCTGCTGACGCGAACGGACGTAGCGTCGAGGTATTCAGGACTATCGAAGGCAGCTACGAGCTCATCGTGGCGCTTCAGCCCGCAGAGCCCGTAGTCGGCGCGGTCCACTTCACGATCACTCCAGTCGATGCTGCTACGTCTGCTCCCGTTACCGACGCGCGGGTGGAAATCCTGGCCCGCGGGCCGGGAGGGAGTCCCGCCTACCATGCCGTCGCTGTAAACTCCCCGGCGGAACCAGAGTACTACGACTTTAACCTGACGTTGGGACAGCAGGGGGAGTGGACCCTGACCGTAGACGTCAGCTCCGAGGCGTTGGGGCAGGCGAGTGTAACGTTATCGTTTTTCGTCGACGCCCGGCCCCTTGAGCCGGGCGTTGCCAGCACTTTCGTATGGCTGCTTGTGATCGGCGCCTTCGTCAGCGGTGTCCTCTATCTCTGGCGCACGTCGCGACGCCTTACAGCCGACCGGCCGAACGAAGCCGAATCTAGTCGGTGATCTCGTCGATCAGGCGGACGTCGTTCTCGACGTGAAACACGACCGTGATCGGCAAGCCCCGCAACATGTGGTCGCGGAGATGTGACGGTGTAACGCCACGATAGCGCATCGCGTCAAAGCTCCACGTCGTCCCATCCTCGTCCCTGATCGCGAGTGAGGCGACCTCAACGATTGACGCGGCCTCAACCTCGATCAAATGGCCTCTGACCAATTCGGACTTCTCGGACTGTTTTTTACCGGAATTCGCGCAGCTACTAGCGCCGAGGGCCGTTGCGCCCGCGAGAATTGCTAGTATGGCCAACCATCGTAGCAACCCTTGTCTACTGTTCCCACCGATGACTCTCCGGACGGCCAGTCCTCCTACGACCACAAACGACCCCGCTTCGTGATTCAAAACTGACGTAGCTGATGCCGATGTTTGGCGTGTTGCCGGCGTCGGTTGGATTATAGCCCACACCTTGTCCCAAACCCCCTCTGGCCATCAGACGTTGCACCCGGTAAGCGCCCGTGCAATAATCAGAACGTCTGTTCCTGACATTGTTTAGATTCAGACTGCTGTAATCACCAAATAATAGACCGACTTTCGATTGACTGTCCAAAGAGCCCATCTATTAAGGTAAGTGGTACTTGGAGGTACACGATGAAACGACCAGCTATCCTCTCAGCATTTCTCGCCATTGTCGCGTTGACGGCAACTCAGTGGAGCGCACCCCAATACGCGTCGGCGGAGGTCCAAGGCCAGCAGATGGCCGTCGTCTTAAGCGATGGCACTGCATTAGGAGCGTTCGAGCAGGGCGCAGAACTCGCGGGCTCCTTCGTTGGGTTGCTGACAACCCTCCGGCCCGACTTGCCTCTGATGTTCGTCAGTGCCGACGATCCTTCGAGAGTACTCGGCCCCGTAGCGCGTAACCAGCCTGAATTCCTTCGGATGCAGAGCGACATCGAAGGTGTTCTCCAGTCTACCAAGAGAGCCGAACGTGGCGGTCTCGGCTACGCCATGTTGGCAGCAGCGGAACTGCTCGGTGACCAAAGGGCGGCGCCTGGCTCGGAACTCTATATGATCACGGGGGATGGTGGTGGCATCGACGTTGCCCAGCTGTCCCATCGCGCATCCTTGATCGTACCGCAGTTTCGAGATAGCGGCTGGGTAATCAATACCCTGAGCGTTCCCGGCTCCTCGAGCGAGACGGTTAGCCTTCTCGCTCAAATCGCTTCCGACTCCAACGGAAACGCGTACGAGCTGTCCGTTGCCAACGGCTTCAAACCCCTGACAGACTCGATTCTGAGTAAAGGTTCCAAGGGCGCGCTTAACGAGATTGGTCAGAAATCGCTGACCCGCACCGACCTCTTCACTTCTGTCGTCAGCATCGCGCCGGGAACCGGAGAAACTACGCTAGTGTTCTTCATGGAGAGCCCGTACGGCTCAGTTAGATTGAACAACCCCTCCGGATTCGAGGTGGCGGTCGGCGACCGAAGAGAGTCGTACGTGACCGAGACCCCAAACGTCGTCATCTGGCGGATGGTCGACCCGGCTCCCGGAAACTGGAAGATCGACGCAAGGGGAATGGAGGGCCTTTTCTCGGCCTGGGAATACTCCTCCAACAAGTACAGCCTCGTTCTCCGATCGTCTGGACCCGTTCCTCTGGGCGAGCCTGCGACGATGGTCGGATACATCGCCGATGCCGGTTCAGCCGTGGTGCTGGAAGGCGCGCGATTGACCGCAAAGCTAACAACGCCGGATGGAGCGTCGCTACTCCTGAACATGCGGGACGACGGTCTGAAGGGGGATGCCAAGGCTGGCGACGGCTTCTACTCCGTAACCCTGCCTCCATTGGCTGTCGAAGGTCAGCATCAGATCGAGATGGAACTCTCCTGGGACTCCTACGACCACCGCGTCTCAACCCAGACCACCTTCGAAACCCGACCGTTCCCGACTCTGGAAATCGAGAGCGTGCAACTAACGGGCCTGGACCCAGGTGAGCGGACCAAAGTGGCAACCGCATTCGTCCATATTGAAGGGGCGCCGTACCCTGTGCCTCCTGAAACACTGATGACGTCCGTTACTTCACCCTCGGGCCAGGAGGGCGTCCTCGAGGTTGAGCCCAAGAGGCTCTTCGGCGACGGACCCGCTTGGGAGTACGACATCTACTTTACTCCTCAAGAGGGCCTTCACACCCTAGTATTCCGGCTGGGCCTGGAATATGCCGGAAGAAACTACACAAAGACCTCAGATTCATTTGTGTTGTCCTCAAAGCTCCCTCTGGCTCCGGTCGCAGCAGTAGCCCCGCCGGCGGTCCCGTTGACCACCGTCGCGCCTGAGGCGTCTCAGGCGCCTCAGGCGCCGCAAGTACCCGTGGTCGCGGGCCCGAGCGTGGTATCTGTGGTATCTCCATCTCCAGCCATCGTGGAGCCCGCCGGATTCCCGTGGCTCGTGCTTTCAATGACAGTCGCATTCGTCGCCGGTGTCACGGGACTCTCCGCGTTCGTGCTAACTCGTGCGCGGCCTCATGGCTACCTGTTCGGCGACGGCGACGAACCGCTGGTCGATTTTGCGAAGGTCAAGCGCCACCCGATTCTAGGCCTGATCTACAGGGGCTACGTGAAGGGCAGTCAACTGAACGTCCCCGGTCTCGAGGGTGTCGAGTTCCAGTTCTCTCGCACCGGCGTCAAGATCCGCCGCGTCAGCGACGAGGCGAGCGTGCGAGTCAACAACCAGCCCCTCGTGAACGACGCGCTTATCCAGGACCGGACGTGGATAGGTGCCCGTGGCAAGCTGTACTCCTTCTTGACCTCCTCCGGGCCGATCCAGGAAGGCGCCAGCGCCGACTAGCTGGGCCCTCCTAGAAGAAGAAAAGCCGGCGCCGGGATGCAGTTCCCGACGCCGGCTTCTTTTTCATTAGCTGTGGCGGACGGACCTATTCCTCCCGAATAGTTATTGTCGTGATCACGTCTTGGGGTCGCTGCCTCATCTGCTCGATTTTATGGGGCTCCAAACCACGCGCCAGCTGCAAGCCCTTGACGACCTTTCCGAACACCGGGTAGCAGGCAGTCATCCCGGATCCCACGTTGATAGTCTGGGTCGCAGCTCCTTTACAGTTCGTGGGAGTGCCGTCCGGCTTCAAGCCGTCGTAGCGTGGCTCGGCACGGAACATGATGAAGAACTGGCTCGCGTTTGTGCCTTTGCCGTCGACCTGACCTCGGTTGACCATAGACACGATTCCCGGAGCGTCGTGGCGCAGGTCGGCATGAAACTCATCGTCAATCCTGTAGCCCGGACCGCCGCCGCCGGTCCCTTTCCTTGTCGGATCTCCTCCCTGAGCGATGACGTTCGGGATTACCCTGTAGAAGGTCGTTCCGTTATAGAAGCCCTCGTTCGCCAGGAACACGAAATTGTTGACCGTATTGGGGACCTTGTCGGCGTATAGCTCGATTTCGATTGTCCCACCCTTCTCCAGCTCGATTATCGCGGTGTAGCTTTTGCTCGGATCGATCGTCATGGGCGGAGGGGCGTCCCATTGTTGGTAATCCGGTAGCGGCGTGGGGGTCGGCACCGGGGTTGGGTTGTCTGACAGTTGGAAGCGGTCCTGCATCGACTCCGGCAACGGCGTCGCAGTCTCCTGGGCTTGAGCCCTCGCCGTAAACGGAATAGGCGTCGGCCCTCCGTCCGAACCGCCGCCCCCACCACACGCCACTGAGCCGAATACCAGCGCTGCGCAGACAAGCGACAACATGAAGGCTAGATATTTGTTCCGCATGATACTCCCCGTATACAGACCTTTCTAAGACCTATCTACCATGGCCAGATCGGTGCCAGATGGCTAAGATGTTTCGCGCGTTTCTACTAGCTCTCTTCGATTACGATCGTCTTGATAGCGTCTCCCGGCGTTCTTGCCAGTTGCGGGTCACGAAGCGTGATCAAGTTGACAACATCCATCCCTTCGATCACCCGCCCGAAGACCGTGTGGCACGACACCCCGAGCTGAGAACAGTCTTTTGGCGTACCGTCTGGATTGTATCCGTCCAGGCTGGAAGTCGGGACAAAGGTTATGAAGAATTGGCTTCCATTGGTCCCGCTCCCGTTCCTGATTCCGGAGTTTGCCATTGAGAGCACGCCTGGGGAGTCGTGCCGTCGGATCGGGCTTGGTTCGTTATCGAAGGTGTAGCCGGGGCCGCCCGTGCCTGTTCCGGTCGGGTCTCCGCCCTGTGCCATGAAGCCTTCCAGTACACGATGGAAAGTAACGCCGTCATAGAATCCCTCTCTCGAAAGGAACACGAAGCTGTTTACCGTCACGGAGGCTTCTTTGGGGAACAGCTCTACCTCGAACTCCCCTCCCTTTTCCAGGACGAACGTAGCAGTGTACCGTTTGTCCGTATCGATCGTCATCGGCGGGGATTCACTCCATTGCATAGGTTTCAAGAGCTCGAACTCCTCGTCTTCTGTCGGTTCTGATGTAGGTTCTGAAGTTGCGGCCAGCACAGGTGTCTGGGAGCTTGCCGCCGATTCGACGGTTGCCTCGGGCTCGTCTTCGGAGCCGCAGGCCGCAGCCAAAGCGGACAGCGCTATCACTGCCACGCCCATCCGAACGATCCGATTTACAGTCTCAGGTACGCCTGGAATTCCAACCACGTTGCCACCTCTCCCCCGGATTACCGAAGAACCGCTTGTGCTGAGCCTGTCGAAGCCTGCTCGCCCAAGCCGGTTGGGTTAGACTCACTTGACTATCCGGCTTTAGGTTCTTCTGAGGCCACGCTATTCTACAACCTGTCCGCGGTCGCCGTCTAAATACCCAATGCTCCGAAGCAGGCAGCCACTATGCTCTCGGGATCAATCTCGTATTCTCGGTAGAGATCGGGCGGGTTGCCCGACTGACCGAACTCCGTTACGCCCAGCGGAAAGGTCTTCGTATTGAGAGCGCTTCCGATCCAGGCTAGAGAATGCGGATGGGCGTCGGACACCGTGACGATCGGAGCGCCGCCCTCCGCAACGGTTATTAGGTCTGACAAAAAGGAGTCCGACGGCTCCCCTTTCATTGTTGCTCTAACCCCTTGCTGAAATCTCCGATAGAGGGGGCCAGGGCCTGTGACATTGATCACATTGGCGAAGACCTCTTCCTCCAGGAGGGTGTTGCTGGCTTCCACCGCCTCGGGCACCATAGCGCCACAGGCTACTATGTTGACGACGTTATGTCCCATTCCGTATCTGGACTCTCCACTCCGGTCTACAAGTCTGTAGGCGCCGGCCAACACCTGGCCGCGCAGGCGTTCCAGGTCGGCCGGGTCGGATGGGGGGTTGAACAACGATTGGTCGATCCGTTTGCTGGTCAACCTCAGGTAAACTGATTCCTCCCTGAGCCGTATCTTCTCAAGCGAGGAAAGGATGATCCATTCGAGCTCCTGTCCGAAGCAGGGCTCGTAAAACGCAAGGTCGGGCATCTCGATTCCGATTGACGGTGTTATGAGCGACTGGTGAGCTCCACCTTCCGGTCCGAGTGTGACACCGGAGGGAGTGGCGACCAATAGGAACCTGGACCCCGAATATACGCTGTAAACGAGGGCATCGAGGCCACGTCGGATAAACGGATCGTATACGGTGCCGATCGGGAACAACAGCTCATCCGCCATTTCGTGGGTCAAACCGAGCTGCCCGAGACACATAAAGAGGTTGTTCTCCGAAATACCTAGCTCTATGTGCTGCCCTTTAGGTGACTCGACCCATTGCAGTGCGCGGACGATCTCCTCCTCGGGTAGGGCCTCCCGTTCCTCTTTCGCCCAGACGCCCACCCTATTGATCCATCCACCGAGATTCGTAGAGCTTGCCACGTCGGGGCTGACCGAGACTACCCGCTCGGCCACGTTCGGAATATTGCGCGACAGGTCTGTCAAGACGAGCCCAAAAATCTGTTGGGTTGACATGTTTCCGCTGTAGCTACGACCGAAGCTCGTCGGGATTTCGAGATCGAGTGCGTCTAAATCACGGTGAGTTCCGAGGGCAAGCCTTTCTCCCGTCTCGATGCACAATTTGCCTGCGGCGCTATCCGCATCGAACTTGGAAATGGGATCGTCCGCCGGCATTTCCAGCCGCAGGCGGAATTCTTCCATTTGATCAGCGTTGAGGGTGACGGAATGGTTCTGGGGATCCCCGACGGACGGGAGCTCCCAGCCCTTCAGGGTGTACGCGAACAATACTGCCGGTCCAGATCCGCCATCGATCTGGTTGAACGCGTCTCTCAGCTCGGCGAAGTCGTGCCCGCCCAGGTTCCTGAACAGATCCTGTAGCTCGGTATCGTTCCACTGGCCAATGAGCTTTTCCATATCCGCCGGAGAGCTGCTCGTGCGTGGTAACCACTCCCTGAGGGGTTCTGGTCCGAGGCGTAGCAGCCGCTGGTACACCTCGTTGGGCATGTCATCGATACATTGTCGCAGCAAGTCTCCCCCAGGTTCAGCGTACGCCGCCTGCAGCTTCTTGCCGTACTTGGCATCGATGACGCGCCAACCGTTTGCCTGGAACATTTCCCGCCAGACCTGCACCCGGATGCCGGGGATGACACGGTCCAAGCTCTGTCGGTTGAGGTCTACGACCCAGAGAACGTTGTCTGTGTCGCCGGCCAGAGGCTCTGCAATAGCCTCCCAGACGGAACCTTCGTCGAGCTCGGCGTCTCCCAAAAGGCTGACGTACCTCGGAGCGGTCCGGCCGTCGGGTTGCAGGTGAGTGCGAACGTATTCCTCGGCGAGCGAAGCGAAGTTCGGCGCCACCGCGCCCAGGCCCACGGAGCCCGTCGAGAAGTCGACTCCGTCGGGGTCCTTGGTCCGGCTCGGGTAAGCCTGCAGCCCGTGGAAATCCCTAAGTGTCTTCAGATACTCGGCGTCGAGGTTTCCAAGCAGGTACTGGATTGCATGGAATACGGGTGAAGCGTGTGGCTTGACGGAGATCTTGTCGCCTGCCTGCATGTACTCGAAATACAGGTAGGTCATGACGGTGACGACCGATGCGCTGGAAGATTGGTGTCCTCCGACCTTTAAGCCGCCCGCGTTCTCACGGACGTTGTTGGCGTAGTCGACCATATAGATCGAGAGCCAGAGTACGCGTTTCTGTATTTCCTCTAGGAGTCGGTCGCGCTCGCTAGAGATGACGGCTGCCGGTGGCGCTGTGGTTGCCATGTCCGTTCCGTGGGTTTCTTGCTTGTACGTCAAAGGCACTCTGGGTGGCTCTCCCGGCTACCGAGGAACCATAGTGGGCCTACCTCAACTCAAATAGTCAGAGACCCAACCAAGACCTTCCGTGGTTTCGGTCAACGGCCGGTATTCGCACCCGATCCAGCCCTTGTACCCGACTCGGCCCAGGTGGTCAAAAAGGAACGGGTAGTTGATCTCCCCCGTTCCGGGCTCGTTGCGGCCTGGATTGTCGGCTAGCTGGACGTGACGGATGATGTCGATGTTGGCCTCAATGGTCGGCGCCAGGTCGCCTTCCATGACCTGCATGTGGTAGATGTCGTATTGCAGCGACAGGTTATCAGAGCCGACCTCTTTGATGATTCCAGCGGCCTGTGCAGTGTGCTGCAGGTAAAAGCCGGGGATGTCGCGGGTGTTTATCGGTTCGATCAGCAGGCGGATGCCGGTCTCTTCAAGCGCCCCGGCCGCGTATGACAGGTTCGACACAAACGTTTCCCTCAGCTCGTCCGCGTCCGCTCCCTCCGGGGTTGTGCCGGCCAGGCAGTTGACCTGCGTGCAGCCCAACACCTTGGCGTAGTCGATGGCCCGCTGCACGCCGTCCCGGAACTCCCCGACCCTGTCGGGAAGGCAGCCTATGCCTCTTTCTCCGGCGTCCCAGTCGCCCGCTGGCAGATTGTGAAGCACCTGCGTGAGGTTGTTGCGCTTCAACCGCTCGGCCAGTTCTTCTTTGTCGTAGTCGTATGGGAACAGGTACTCGACTCCCTGGAAGCCGGCCTCGGCAGCCGCGTCGAACCGCTCGAGGAATTCGACCTCGTTGAACATCATCGACAGGTTAGCAGCGAACTTCGGCATAGTTTGGGGACTCCAAGCGAACATGCAAGTAATTTATATCGACTGAGGCTGCTCAGTCAAGGGAGCGCGAGCCCTATGAAAGCTACCTGGGATCCACAGAGGCCACCCCTCGCCAGGATGTGATTGACGCCGATGGCACAACTGTTGGATTGGGACGGATGCCGCCCTACCTCTTCCCTCAGCAGTGGCGAAGACACCCTAAGACTCTCTATCAAACCCCCGAATCTGGAT
>CAUZJF010000062.1:0-9843 GCA_963579975.1 Dehalococcoidia bacterium | reverse complement strand
TAAGATGACCTTTCGCTGATGGCCCATCTGATTCGACGCGCCGGATTCGGCGCCGATCGCGACCAGCTGGAGCAGTACGTGGCCAGAGGCTACGACGCCGTCTTGGAAGACCTGCTTCATCCGGAGCGATTCCAAGTCCGCGACGGGGATGCCCTCCAACGTTACTACGCCAACCCCGAAGGCGGCATAGCCCGTGACCATTGGTTCTACTACATGATCAACAGCGAGGCCCCTCTGCGCGAAAAGATGGCGCTATTCTGGCACCAGGTGTTCGCAACGGGCGCCGAAAAGGTCCAGCATCCGCTTGCTTCGCAAGGCCAGATCGAGATGTTTCGACAGAATGGGCTGTCGGACTTGCGAGCGATCCTGACCGGCCTGTCTAAGGACCCAGCGATGATCATGTGGCTGGATAACAACCAGAACCTCAGTGACGAGCCGAACGAAAACTACGGTCGCGAGCTGCTCGAGCTGTTCTCGATGGGGGTCGGCAACTATACGGAGGAGGACGTGAAAGGGGCGACCGGCGCGTTCACCGGCTGGTCCTTCGAGGTCCCGCTGGTCGATAGGAAACGCTACGGGTTCCCGACCAATTTTCTGTTCAGGGAGGAGCACGACGGTGGCGAGAAGAGCTTCCTTGGCAACTCGGGGCGCTTCAACGGAGAAGACATCATCGACATGATCGTGATGCAGGCGGCGACGGCGCGGTTCATCTGCCGGCGACTCTACGACTTCTTCGTGGCCGACGAGCCGCCGGTGGCGTCGTGGAACGAAACGGCTCCTCTGGACCCCGAGGCCGTGGACATGTTGGTCAGGGAGTACTTCGAGTCGGGCGGTGACGTTCGGGCAGTGCTTAAGGTGCTGTTCAGCTCGGGCTTCTTCAAGGAGGCCAAGTTCAAGAAGGTCAAAAGCCCCGTCGAGCTGGTGACCGGCGTCGTCAAGTTGGTAGGGACGAACCGGTTTCCGGAGAGGAGACTTGGGGAGATCGTTAGGCAGTCCGACGCGATGGGGCAGAGTCTGATGCAGCCGCTGACAGTCGAGGGATGGCACACGGGACTGGAGTGGATCGACGGTGGGACCTTGAACGCCAGAGTTAATTTCGCTGCCGACGAGGTGAATGACCCTGAGAAGCCCGGGGTCCGCGCCATTGTGGAGCGACTTGCGTCGAACGGCGGCGCGTTGCCGCCAGAAGAGTTCGCCGATAGGTGCCTCAACCTTACGGGGCCGGTGGAGGTCGACGACGAAACGCGAGAGAGCCTTATCGAATACGCCGAGTCGGGGGGCGACCTTCGCTTCACCACGGATGAGGAACGGGACGAGAGCGAATCGAGGATCGTCAGGATGCTCAGGCTCATCGTCTCGACGCGGGAATTTCAATTCAACTAGACGACGGACGTAGAGCCGTAGTCCCGGCGTCGGCAACAAACCCCTGGGAGGAGTCCTTATGGCCTACCCCTACGCGCTTCTGAGAACCGGTTTTCGCTACCTGACCGCCCTGGGAGGCTTCGTCAACACCTCTATGCCCCACGACCTGGCCTTCGGACAGGAGGGACGGATCTACGTGGTGTGCACCGGTAATTCGGGTCCCATATCGATTCTCAATCTCGACGACGAAGACCTGGGCAGCTTTGGCGCGCCCGGCTTCGGCTTCCGGCTTCCGAACCACAAATGCAGCCCAGGGAACCAGGACTGGCCTGTGCAAGATGGTGCGGTGCTCTGGCCTTGCCAGATTCTCGTGGACTCCGAAGAGCTTGTCTATACGTCAGACCAGGCGACCGACCGGATTACCGTCTATAACAGGTTCGGCGAATACCAGGGCAAGTGGGGCGAGCACGGCTCCGGCGATGGCCGGCTGGACCGGCCCTCCGGCATCGCCTTCGACGCGGACGAAAACATGTACATCGTCGATACTATGAACCACCGCGTCCAGAAGTTCACGAAGGACGGGCGGTTCCTGATGAAGTTCGGGGTGTATGGACGCGGCGAAGGTGAGTTCGACATGCCCTGGGGTATCCACATCGACGAGGTGGGTGACGTCTATGTCGTTGACTGGCGCAACGATAGGGTCGAGAAGTTCGACTCGGACGGCAACTTCATATTCCAGTTTGGGAGCTTCGGCGACGGTCCGGGCGAATTCAACCGGCCGGCCGGTATCGCCGTGGACGGGCACGGTGACATCTACGTGGCCGACTGCGGGAACGACCGCGTCCAGCTTTTTTCGAAAGAGGGGCGCTACGTCCAGCAGTTTCTCGGAGACGCCACCCTGCCGACTAAGTCCCACAGGGAGCGGCTGTTTACGTCGACCAAGATGGGCCTGAGGTTCCGGGAGTCGTCGAGCATGGACGACCTGCGGTACTTCCAGCGGCCTCTGTCAGTTAGAGTAGATTCCGAGTTCCGGTTGTTCGTGACTGATCACTGGAGCTACCGGATTCAGGTGTATGAGAAAGAGGCATACCCCCGGACCGAGGAAGAGGTGGCGCCACCTCTACGAGCGCCTGTACTCGGCCCGAACTAGACGATTGCGGCTGTTCTCCAGGGTCAAGGCTATCGTCCGTTAGCCGGCGACACACCAATACTGCAGTTTCGACGACGAGGCCGGATGGTAGGCGTACGAGAGGCCGGTGAACCCGTGTCCACCGTGGAACTCGTTCTTCGGGGGCTCGGTCTTGGATAGCTGATAGAGCTGGGACGTCACCTCGCGACCGTCTTCTATAGAGGTCACCGAGACCTTCAGGAACCGCCCTTCACCCGAGAACTCGCCGTCGAAGTAGTTCGCCCCGAAGCGTAGGTCGCCATGATCGACGGTCTGCACGTTCTCCGCCGACGAAATCTCCACAGTCTGCTCGAACTCGATTCGCACGGTTACGGATGAATGGTACGCGGTGTGACATTCGATGGTCAGGGGAACGATTTCGCCGTCGGTGTTCTGGTCGGGATCCGACTCTGCAACCGCGTTCTGGTCAGGACCAGACTCGCCGCCGCACGCGAGCGCGATGAGTGACAAGATCACGAACAGAGTAAACCACCGCTGGAATGAGGACACAAGGGTAGGCGTTTTCACAAACTGTTCCAAATGTTGCCGAATCCGCCCGGTTTCATCCTTTAGGGTGCTCCGGTCACAACCCGCATGAATGATTGGGTTCCCATTCGTCTTGTGAAGAGGCTGGGACAGGACGACAGAACACTGCTAGCCTACACATATAGAACACACGCGAGCTGTCAGCGTCAATTGGGTCGCGAAACAGTGCGTTTCGCGACCCGGCGTCCTGAAGACATCCCAGGGCTGAATCGTTTCGGCTACTCGCCGGCCCCGTGCTTGCCGTTGTGTAGGGCTTCCTTCACCTGCTCGGCGAAGTCTTCTAGCTGGTCCGGCGGAGGTACGCCACCGTGTTCCAGCTTGTGCTTGAACTGCTCGAACAGCCAGTCTTCGCTGCGCCCGTGGGGGAAATCGAATGTCTCGCGTTCGAAGTGCGGCAGCTCGCCAGGTCCGAAGTGGCCCTTGCCGTTTAGCGTGTAGCCTTCCAGCTTGTCAGTCCCCTTGGCCAGCACTTCGCCTGTCGCGACATAGTGCTCCATGACATCCTTCATGCCGAACTTCTGGACAGGGTACACCTTCATACAGATGCCGCAGTTCTCGTACCGTGCCATGATCGGGCGACAACGGTCGTACACCAGCTTGTTCTTCTCGACGTCGCGATACCCCACACCCGTTTCCTGACCAGCCCCCTCGCGGGACAGCGGTTGACGCATATCTGGCACTGCTGGCAGAACTTGTCGACCCCATAGTCCTGCGCTTCGTCATATGTGACCGTCGCATCGGTGGTCACATATGACGAGGCGCGCCCGAGACCCGAAAAGCGGCGTGAGTAGCTGGCCGTTGGCGCCGAGCTGCCCAAGGCCGGCGCTGACGAACAGCGGGATGAGTACGGCCGTAGGGTCCTTCGGGTAGTGCACCTGAGCGTGGTACCCGAGCGACCGAATGTAATCGGCCAGCTTCAGTCCCAGGGCCCCTTCGATCTCGTACGTGCCAAAGTGGGCGTGCTCTCCATCCATGCTCGGGATGCTCTGCGTCTGGTCGTAGTCTTGCTCGAACGCCAGGCAGACCGCGTGAGGGAACTTGACCCAGTGGTTCTTGCTCTTGAGAACGTACCGTCGGTCCAGCCTCGTGAAACCGACCTATCCGAAGCCCAGCTCGCGAGCCTTCAGCCGTATCTCCTCAGTAACGTCCTTTCCAGGCACAGCCGAGGCTGTGGGCTCCAGGTCCCTCGACCGTTCGGCCTCTTCGACAGCAGGTCCGATCCGTTCGTAGTGCCCCTTGAGGTACTCGTACAGCTCCGGACTGTAGAGACGGTCCACGCCAAATCCCGGTCAGCGCTCTTTTCGACGGCCTGGCTCTCCAGAGGGTCCTTCCCTGCTGTAGAACGAGACGTCCTGCTCTCGGATTGGGCTTCCTGGCCCGTTGGCGAGGTCTTCTGCGACCGGAATCTCCACGTCAGGATCGTTCGATCCTGCTCCGGGGTGCCTGACGACGTGGCTTAACCTTTTGGCCATATCAGCTTGCCTGCCCAATAGGGATCAAGGCGGGATGTTATGCTGGGGCGCAGTCTGAAATCAAGAGAAATTATGCATGAATTAATTGTATGTATTCATGTGCCGCGGACATGTGGCCAGGAAGACTAACCGCCCGACACAGGGGGTATCATCCCTTCTCCCAGCGGGAGAAGGTTAGGATGAGGGCTTCGGCCACCGGAAGAACGGTTGGGCCTGTCCTGAGCTTGCCAACGCGCCGCTAGAAGTTTTGAAGCGTCTCCGCCCGGAACCGGGGCATGATCTGATCCTTGGTCAGAGGGTACGCCTCCTTCTGGTAGACCTGCACGCGGTAGCCGCCGTAGTCCGGGATGAACATGTGTCCCTCGCCGTCCACACGCACCGACCTTGGCCGTATCAGGTACTTTTCGAGCTCAAGGTTGGACATGTCTCGCATGCGCAGTCCCTTACGGCTGCTGGAGTTCATACGCTGCAAACGTGACCTAGACATGGTGGCGTCGCCCAGGAACTGCTGCACGTAGCGGCCATCGCGGTCGAAGAGCTGGACCCGGTCGTTGCCCCAGTCGGCGACGTATATGTCGCCGTCGGAGTCGACGTCGAGGCCGGCGGGGCGGTTGAACTCGCCGTCGCCGCTGCCGGTGGAGCCGAACTTGAAGATGAACTCGCCGTCGGACGTGAACTTCTGGACCCGGTCGTTGCGCCAGTCTGAGATGTAGACGTTGCCCGCCTCGTCGATGGCGATGCCCCAGGGCATGTCGAGCTCCCCGTCACTGGCCCCGTGGGAGCCCCACTTGCCAAGGAACTTGCCGTCCTTGGTGAACCTCTGGATCCGGTGGTTCTTCGTATCCACCACGAGTAGGTTTTCGTCCGTGTCGAAGGCGATCCCGGACGGGCGGTCGAGCTGGCCGTCTGCCGACCCTCGTTCCCCCCACCTACCGACGAACTCGCCATCTCTGTGGAACACCGAGATGCGGTTCGAGCCCTCCTCCGAGACGTAGACGTTCTCCTCGCCGTCGAGAACGAGCTGCACGGGCCAGACGAGACAGCCGGGGCCGTCGGGCGTGGCGTAGCTTGCCGTAGTGCCCATGTAGCCCAGGTCCTCGTCGTCGAGGTTCAGGATTCTGACGGCCTCGGAGTAGGCTTTGCACAGGATGTACAGACGCCCCTCCGACCCGAACGCAATGTCCGAGGCCAGGTGCGTCTTGCCGAAGATGCCGAGGGTCTTGAGATACGGGAATCCGGCCCGTAGTAGGGCGTAAGGTTGAATCATGGGCGACCTCCGGGGGTTAGGGGTTGGGGGTTAGGGAAGTCAGTCAAGAGCGGCTCCGGTCTTTAGGCAGCGTGCAAGCATGATAGGGGGGAGAGCGTCTGCGGTGGGCGAAGAGATCGGATAGCCGGAGGTTCCGGGCAGTTCGATGACATGCTCTAAAACGAGACGAGCTTCCGCAAGGGTGTTCAGGTATGTGGCCAGTGTCCGATAGTGCCTCCCAACCCTGGCGCGAATGCCGTCGCCGGCCTCCGCAGCGTCGCCGGCCTCCGCAGCGTCGCCGGCCTCCGCAGCGTCGCCGGGAGGCGAGAAACTTTCCTGTAAATAGTTATACAGCAGATGGTCTACGGTCTTGTCTAAGGCATACGGACACACGAAATCACGCGGCAGGAAGCATGGGTGCGGCATCGTGAACACAAGCTAGCCGTTCGTTCGCAGGATGCGTGACGTGGCGCGCAGGCAGGATACAAGGTCGTCGATGTCCACAAGCAAATAGTTGCAGACGACGCCGTCGAAATCCGAGTCGGCGAGCTTGGATAACTGACCGGCATCGTCGTGAGCGTATTCGACCCCCAGCGCCGACTCGGTCTCGTAGCCCCTGGCCATGTCGATCAATTTCTTCGAGATGTCGACGCCTACCACCTGGGCGCCTCGACGCGCCAAATTGCGGGCAAGGACGCCTTGCCCGCAGCCGAGATCGCAGATTCGCGCCTCGGATACGTCGCCGGCCAGTTCGAGAAGGAGCGGCGTCACCGGCTCATCGCGATCCGACCAGCCTCGCACCTTCTCGTCGTACCACCCGGCAATTTCGTCGTATCTGGCGACGGTCAAGGTCCACCTCCGGTGGACGGGGTTTATGGGTAAGGGGCTAGGAATTTGGGGTTCGGACCCCACGCCCTAGACCCCAACCCCTGAACCCTTTCTTAAGCCATCTGATATTCGCGCGCGGACACGATGAGCTGGAGCATCCGGACGACGCGGGACTCGGCGTCCTGGCGCTCGTCGTCGGTGCCGAAGGCTACGTCTCCGCCGGATTCGGCGTAGCTGATCATCCCATCGAGGGCCTCGCCGCCTACCGTTAACGGGCCGGCCAGATCGAGGCAACGGTCGACGAATCGATGCGGGGACATCGTCCCCTCGTCGGCCAGCCGCCAGGTGATCGCTTGTATTCCCGGCGATGTTGGGTCGCTCACCTCGTCGACGGCGTGGTTGACACGCTCGTTCAGGGTACCGCCGTCGATCCACTCCTGTCCTGTGTGCCAGCCCTCGACCGTCAATGGGTCCATGAGCGACTGGCCCATCCTGCCGGAGCCGCCGAGATGCACGCCGTTGTCGGGGTCGGGCTCAAAGCACGTCCCGGTCAGCTTCACGAGCCCGGTGATCAGCTCGACGGGGCTCTTGACCCGCTTGAACCTGGCCTGCTTGAAGAACTCGGAGTTGAAGAGCGTCCTTAGGACTGACCTCAACTGGCCGCCGGAATCCAAATAGGCCCTGACGAGCGTGTCGATGGCTTCGGGGTCCTGGGGCGGCGTCTCGTTCCACGAGGCGACGGGTGGCTCGTCGGCAACGAAGTACGTGTAGAGGTACCTCGAAACGAACCGCGCGCAGGCCGGCTGTTTGACGATGATGCCGACGATGTCCTCGCCGTTGAAGCGACCGGTCTCGCCCAGGAAGCTCTTCGCGTCCGTGTCGTGCTCCCCGTCCAGGTAGATGAAGTACGACGGGTATATCTTGCCGGGGATGTTGGTCTTGAAGGTCCAGCCGGTGAAGGAGCGGGTCACGCCCTTCACGTCGTCTTCGGTGTAGTTGCCCACGCCCATGGAGAACAGCTCGAGTAGCTCGCGGCCGTAGTTCTCGTTGGGCTCCTCTTTCAGGTTCTCGTTGTTGTCGAGCCAGAAGAGCATCGCGGGGTCCTTCGACAGCTCGGTAAGTATCGTTCCCATATCGGACAGGCCTTCACGCCGGAACGTGTCGATCTGCACATACGAGGCCTGTGGGTTGTCGGATTTGAACATGCCGGTGGCGAAGACGTGATGCCAGAAAAGGGCCATTTTCTCGCCCAGCGGCCGGCCCGTATTGACCATCCGGTACATCCAGTCGTGCTGGTCCGGACGGGCATGGTTGTACCGCTCGATGATGTCGAGATCGACGTCCTGGAACCGCTCCGGGTGCAGCAGGTCCTCGACGGTCGCCTCATAGCCCTTGGCCGCACACGCCTCCAACTCTTCTCGCGACGCGCCGAACCCGGCCCGCCGCATCAGGTGCGCATACAACGACAGATCGACGTCCGGCATGGGCTGCTCCTGGGGCTGGGGATCAACGCTGGCTAAAAGTCTACCACGGCCGGTGCGAGTCGCCTCCAAGCATTATAATGGCTCATCCTTGGGATAGTGGTGTGAGATGCGAAATGTACTCTGTCGCAAACCGTTGCAAACTGTCGCATCCATATCTGATGGGTTGCGACACCCGGGTGGGGAGTGCGACAGGTAGGGGTAGGGGGACCTGGGTGCAGGGCAAAGGGTACGGTGTAGTCGATTTCGGCGGTTGTCTTGTGCATCGTCGCTCTCTTCGTGTTGTGTCGGGTGACCAGAAAACAAAGGAACAGACCCGTGGGGTCCGCCCCACGACGACATTGTAGTACAGGCGTTCTGGTTGTGTCAAGCGGTATTTGTTGGTAGCCAAGGACGGCGAATCGGTTCGAATCCTAAGTGTAAGCCAAAATGAGAAGGTCATTCGCTTGTGGAGGACGACCCTTCGTCAAAGGCGTGAGCGGGCGCATTTCCTGATTACTGACGTACGCCCATTTCCGCCCCGCTAACAAGACGATCCAAAGCAGACCACAAGCAAGGAGTAGGAACATGATCGAAAACAGCTTCGACAAAGGCCCTGAGGGTTGGTGCTCTTACGACTACCACTGGAGTATCGTGGCGGGCGGCCCCAACATCTTCGTGCTCGCGACGTGGCAGGAGTCGGGTGGCATCGACGACTCCGGGCACATCTGGGCTGACCAAAGCCGGTGGAGTACCGACACACCTGAAACTCCGACGTCAATTCTGCCCTTGCTCGTGTACCGCAACTGGAGCGGCCTCGACCCGATCGACCTACGCGAAGCCGAGGTGTCGGTCTACCTGCGCGGCGACGGTCTCCAGCTCGACGGGGCCAAGTGCTATTTCTGGGTCCACTCCGTGCACTGCCGCTGGCATTTCGACGGCAGCCCGCTAACCATAGCCGCCGGAGCGTGGTCGCCGGAGCCGAACAGGTTCACGCTTGCCAACGACGAGTCCATGTGGCGCATGAGCTGGTCGAGGGACCCAGCGAACCCACTTCCGCTGGACGAGGTGCTGGCTAGTGCCGAGAGCTACGGCTTCTCGTTCGTCGGGTTCGGGCAGGAGCCGAGGGGCAGGTTCTCGATCGACGAATTCGAGATCAAGACGGCGGGTGCGTAGAAGATCAAGAGGTCGACACCGGTTGGAGAGTGTCAAAAGGGACCGGGTGATTGCGAGGCGATTTCGGCCTGGTCGAGTTCGTAGAACTTGCAGTATCGACATATTGATAGGTCGTCTCTGATGCGGGAAAGCTGCCTGGTCTCTTGGGCTGTTGGCCGCCGGATCCGTCAAGTACTGTTGCATGAGAGCCATGCTATCGAGGATCTGACTCCGAGAGGCATCGAGGTCGCCGTCCGAGAACGTATGGTCAGCGGCGTTGCCAGATTCTAGCCACTCTATCCGTGCTCTCATGTTGGAAGATTCGACGTTGTGGCGATCTCTGAGGTAGAGGGCATATACGGCCAGTTGGGCCAGTTGGTCCCTACTTTCTCGCCCGGATGTCCAGTCCGTGACCGTCCATGTGTCGTCGCCGAGCCGGTACAACAGGTCAGGTACGGCATGCACAGGCGTACCCTCCAATGACGGCGCAGGACGCCGCTACATGCTACCTGTTGGTCTGCGATGAGCTGCAGCGACCCAATCGCCGCGAAGCGCATAGGGTCCTTGAGCGCACCTTTCGCCAAACCTACAACACCGAGCGGCCAC